>CAZXJW010000014.1:7329-12286 GCA_964641005.1 uncultured Rhodocyclaceae bacterium | reverse complement strand
ACCCTGCTCGCCTTCCTGAGCGCCACCCAGGACATCGTGCTGGACGCCTACCGGCGCGAGATCCTGTCCGAGGCGGAACTGGGCCTGGGCAACTCCGTGCACGTGAATGCCTACCGCGTGGCGGGCCTCGTGCCCGGGTCGCTGTCGCTGATTCTCGCCGACCACCTGCCCTGGGCGGCGGTGTTTGCCATCACCGCGGCCTTCATGCTTCCGGGGATGGCCATGGCGCTGTCGGTGTCCGAGCCCGCCATGGCGGGGGCGCGTCCCCGCACCCTGCGCGAGGCCGTGGTGGAACCGTTCCGCGAGTTCATGAACCGCGCGGGCGTGGGCCACGCGCTGCTCGTGCTGGGCTTCATATTCCTCTACAAGCTCGGCGACAGCATGGCCACGGCCCTGGCCACGCCCT
Source organism: uncultured Rhodocyclaceae bacterium (assembly GCA_964641005.1). Taxonomy (GTDB): domain Bacteria; phylum Pseudomonadota; class Gammaproteobacteria; order Burkholderiales. Next base: position 11,880 of record CAZXJW010000014.1, on the reverse strand, counting down.
TCTACCTGGACATGGGCTTCAGCAAGTCGGACATCGGCGTGATCGCCAAGAACGCCGGGCTGTGGCCCAGCATCGCCGGCGGGCTGGTGGGCGGTCTGTGGATGGTGCGGCTGGGCATCAACCGTGCGCTGTGGATCTTCGGCATCGTGCAGTACGTCACCATCGCCGGCTTCCTGTGGCTGGCGGTGGCGGGCCCCTTCGGCACGGTGGGCGGGGCCGAGCGCACCATGCTCGCCGTGGTGATCGGCGCCGAGGCGGTGGGCGTGGGGGTGGGCACGGCGGCCTTCGTGGCCTACATCGCGCGCGCCACCAACCCGGCCTACACGGCCACGCAGTTCGCGCTGTTCACCAGCCTCGCCGCCGTTCCGCGCACCTTCCTGAATGCCACCACCGGATGGCTGGTGGAGCGGCTGGGCTGGCCGTCGTTCTTCTGGCTGTGCATGCTGCTGGCGATCCCCGGGATGCTGCTGCTGGTGAAGGTGGCGCCGTGGAACGTCGCCGAGGCACCGCGCGGCGGCGGCGCGTCCTGACTGGCGCAACAGGACGCGCGCTCGCCGAAGCTCAGAACGCGAATTCGTAGTCGATGGTGAGCGGCGCGTGGTCCGAGAAGCGCCGTTCCTTGTAGATGTCCACGCGCCGCGCCAGCTTCGCGAATCCGGGCGTGGCCATCTGGTAGTCGAGCCGCCAGCCCACGTTCTTCGCCCAGGCCTGGCCACGGTTGGACCACCACGTGTACTGCTCGGGGCGATCGTCCACCAGGCGGAACGCGTCCACGAAGCCGAGGATGTCCACCACGCCGTCGAGCCAGGCGCGCTCCTCGGGCAGGAAGCCGGAATTCTTCTGGTTCGACTTCCAGTTCTTCAGGTCGATGGGTCGGTGCGCGATGTTCCAGTCGCCACACAGCACCACGTGGCGGCCCGACTGCGCCAGCGCTTGCAGGGTGGGGATGAAGCGCTCCAGGAAGGCGAACTTGATGGCCAGCCGCTCCTCCGAGCTCGACCCCGAGGGCACGTACAGGGATACCACCGAGAGATCGCCGAAGTCGGCCCGCAGGAAGCGGCCCTCGGCATCGATGTCGGCGATGCCGATGCCTTCCACCACGCGATCGGGCTCGCGCCGGCAGTACAGTCCCACGCCGCTGTACCCTTTGCGCTCCGCGTGATGGAACAGCCCGTGGTAGCCGGCCGGGCGGCGCATGGCCTCGGTCAGGTCGCCCGGCTGGGCCTTGAGCTCCTGCACGCACACCACGTCGGCGCCCTGCCCGGGCAGCCAGTCGAAGAAGCCCTTGGCGGCCGCCGAGCGGATGCCGTTCAAATTCGCATTGACGAGACGGAACATGGACCGGAATCAACCAGGATCAGGGAAGAACGAGGACTTTCGGCGGGATTTCGTGCGCTTCGCGCTCGATGCGAAGGTGCTGCTGTTCGGCGAGTTCAAGACCAAGGCGGGCCGGCTGTCGCCCTACTTCTTCAATGCCGGCCTGTTCAACGACGGCGCGACCCTGGGGCGGCTGGGCCGATTCTATGCGCAGGCCCTGATCGCCGAGGGCGCCGCCTTCGACATGCTGTTCGGGCCGGCCTACAAGGGCATCCCGCTGGTCTCGGCCACCGCCATCGCCCTTGCCCAATTGGGGCGCAATGTGCCCTTCGCCTTCAACCGCAAGGAGGCCAAGGACCACGGCGAGGGCGGCAGCGTGGTGGGAGCCCCACTGGCGGGCAGGGTCTTGATCGTGGACGACGTGATCTCGGCCGGGACCTCGGTGCGCGAGTCGGTGGAGATCATCCGGGCTGCCGGCGCCACGCCCTCCGGGGTGGTGATCGCGCTGGACCGCCAGGAACGCGGCCAGGGGACGCTGTCGGCGGCCCAGGAAGTGCAACAGGCCTACGGGATTCCGGTGCACGCCATCTGCCGCCTGTCGGACGTGATGGAAACTCTCCCCGAACGTAACGATTTGGCACATCACTTGCAGTTTGTCGCCCAGTACCGACAACGCTACGGAGTAGATCCGTGAAAAAGTCCCGAATTTTCAATCTTCTCCTGGCTGCCGGCCTCGCGGTCGGCGCGCAGGGCGCCGTCGGCGCGGCCAAGCTCTACAAATGGGTCGACGAGAAAGGTCAGACCCACTACACAGAGGCGATCCCGCCCGAGTACAAGGACAAGGCCAGCACCGAGATCGACAAGCGCGGCCGGGTGCTGCGCCGGAACGAGGCGGTGGCCGAGCAGGTCCGCCTGTCCGAGGAGGAGGCCGCCCGCAAGCGCGCCGAGGACAAGCGCATCTACGAGCAGAAGCGCCGTGACACCGCGCTGCTGCGGACCTACACCAGCGAGGCCGAGATCGACCTGGCCCGCGACCGCAGCCTGGCGCTGCCGCTGCAGGTCCTGAAGGGCTACGAGCCGCGCATCAAGGCGGCGAAGCAGCGCCTGGAAGGCTTCCGCGCCCAGTCCGAGCCGTTCGCAAAGGCCGGCAAGCCCGTGCCCGACGCCCTCAAGGAAGACATTTCCATGGCGGAGAAGGACGTGACGATGCTCGAGGCGGAAGCCAAGGCCAAGCAGCAGGAAATCGATCACATCCGCGAGAAGTACGCGGCGGAGAAGGTCCGCTACCGCGAGCTCACCGCCGCCGCCCCCTCGGACAAGACCGCGAAGAACCCGTAGGCGAAGTCCCCGCGGGCTCCCGAACCCGCCCTGTCTGGCAGGCGACTGGCCGGCTCTAGCCGGCCAGTTTCCTTTTGAGGATCTCGTTCACCTGCGCCGGGTTGGCCTTGCCCTTCGTGGCCTTCATGGCCTGGCCCACGAGGGCGTTGAAGGCCTTCTCCTTGCCGGCGCGGAACTCCTCCACCGACTTCGGGTTGGCGGCCAGCACCTCGTCGAGGATGCGCTCCAGCTCGCCGGTGTCGGAGATCTGCTGCAGGCCGCGCGCCGCGATGATGGTGTCCGCCTCGCCTTCGCCGGCCCACATGGCGTCGAACACCTCCTTCGCCATCTTGCCCGAGAGGGTGCCGTCCTTGATCCGGCGCAGCAGCCCCGCGAGGGCCGCGGCCTGCACCGGTGCGGCCTCGATGCCGATCTCCTCGCGGTTCAGGCGTGCCGAGACCTCGCCCATGAGCCAGTTGGCCGCGAGCTTGGCGTCGCCGGGCAGCGCCGAGACCAGCGCGGTGAAGTAGTCGGCCATCTCGCGGCTGGCGGTGAGCGTGGCGGCGTCGTAGGCCGGCAGGCCGTGCTCGGCCGTGAAGCGTGCCCGCATGGCCTCGGGGAGCTCGGGGAGCGCGGCGCGCACCCGCTCGATCCAGTCCGCGCCGATTTCCAGCGGCAGCAGGTCGGGGTCGGGGAAGTAGCGGTAGTCCTGCGCGTCCTCCTTGGAGCGCATGGAACGCGTCTCGTCGCGGTCGGGGTCGTAGAGGCGCGTCTCCTGCACCACCTTGCCGCCGCCCTCGATGAGCTCGATCTGGCGCGCCACCTCGAACTCGATGGCCCGCTCCATGAAGCGGAAGGAGTTGAGGTTCTTGATCTCGCAGCGGGTGCCGAAGGCGCTGCTGCCCATCGGCCGCACGGACACGTTGGCGTCGCAGCGGAACGAGCCTTCCTGCATGTTGCCGTCGCAGATGCCGATCCATCGCACCAGGGCGTGCAGCGCGCGGGCGTAGGCCACGGCCTCGGCGGAGGAGCGCAGGTCGGGCTCGGAGACGATCTCGAGCAGGGGCGTGCCGGCGCGGTTGAGGTCGATGCCGGACATGCCGTGGAAGTCCTCGTGCAGCGACTTGCCGGCGTCCTCCTCGAGGTGGGCGCGGGTCAGGCGCACGAACTTCTCCTGCTCGCCCAGGCGGATGGTGAGCCCGCCGCCCTGCACCACCGGGATCTCGTACTGGCTGATCTGGTAGCCCTTGGGGAGGTCGGGGTAGAAGTAGTTCTTGCGGGCGAAGATGGAGCGGCGGTTCACCGTGGCGCCCACCGCGAGGCCGAAGCGGATGGCGCGTTCCACCGCGCCGCGGTTGAGCACCGGCAGCACCCCGGGCAGGGCGAGGTCCACCACCGAGGCCTGGGTGTTGGGGGCCGCCCCGAAGGCGGTGGAGGCGCCGGAGAAGATCTTCGAGACCGTGGAGAGCTGGGCGTGCGTCTCGAGGCCGATCACCACTTCCCATTGCATGGCCGCGCCCTCCTCAGAAGCCGGCGGGCACGCGGGCGTGCCAGTCGGTGGCCAGCTGGTACTGGTGGGCGGCGCCGAGCATGCGCGCCTCGTCGAAGTGGTTGGCCATCAGCTGCAGGCCCACGGGCCGGCCCTTCGCGCCGAAGCCGCAGGGGATGCTCATGCTGGGCAGGCCGGCCAGGCTGCCGGGGATGGTGTAGAGGTCGGACATGTACATGGCCACCGGGTCGGCGGCCTTCTCGCCGAAGCCGAAGGCCACGCTGGTGGTGACCGGGCTGGCAATCAGGTCGCAGCGCTCGAAGGCACGGGCGAAGTCGGCGGCGATCAGGCGGCGCACCTGCTGGGCCTTCAGGTAGTAGGCGTCGTAGTAGCCGTGGGACAGCACGTAGGCGCCCACCAGGATGCGG
>CAZXJW010000014.1:5884-7319 GCA_964641005.1 uncultured Rhodocyclaceae bacterium | reverse complement strand
TCGGGGCCCAGCCCTTCCGCACGCGACTTCTTCACCATGTCGATCAGGTCGCCGTGGCGCTTCGCGCGGTGGCCGTAGCGCACGCCGTCGAAGCGAGAAAGGTTGCTGGAGCACTCCGCCGGCGCCACCACGTAATACACGGGGATGCCCAGTTCCGCGTTGGGCAGGGAGATCTCCACCAGGGTGGCGCCCATGTCTTCGTACTGCGACAGCGCGGCGCGCACCGCGGCCTCCACGTCGGGCTGCAGTCCGGCGCCGAAGAACTCCTTCGGCACGCCGATGCGCAGGCCCTTCACGGAAGCGGCAAGGGCGCGGGTGTAGTCCTCGGCGGGACGGTCCACGGAGGTGGAGTCGCGCGGATCGAAGCCGGTCATGGCGCCCAGCACCAGGGCGGCGTCCTCGGCCGTGAGGGTCATGAGGCCGGCGGTGTCCAGGCTGGAGGCGAAGGCGATCATGCCCCAGCGCGAGGGCCGTCCGTAGGTGGGCTTCACCCCGGTGACGCCGGTGAAGGCGGCCGGTTCGCGGATCGAGCCGCCGGTGTCGGTGGCGGTGGCCACCGGGGCGATGCGGGCGGCCACGGCCGCCGAGGAGCCGCCCGAGCTGCCGCCGGGCACGGCGCCCTTGTCCCAGGGGTTGAGCACGTTGCCGTAGGCGCTGTTCTCGTTGGAGGAGCCCATGGCGAACTCGTCGCAGTTGAGCTTGCCCAGGGTGACCATGCCGGCGGCGCCGAGCTTTTCCACCACCGTGGCGTCGAAGGGGCTCATGTAGCCCGCCAGCATCCGGGAGGCGGCCGTGGAGGCGAAGTCGCGGGTGACGAAGATGTCCTTGTGGGCGATGGGCAGGCCGGTGAGCGGGCCGGCCGCGCCGGCGGCGATGCGGGCATCGGCCGCGCGGGCCTGGGCCAGCGTGACCTCGGGACGCACGTCCAGGAAGGCGTTCAGGTCGCGGTGGGCCTCGATTCGCCCCAGGTAGAGCCGGGCCAGTTCCTCGGCCGAGACCTCGCGCTTCGCCAGTTTCCGGGACAGCTCGGCCAGGCTGGCGTGGTGCAGGGCGCTCACTCGATCACCCGCGGGACGAGGAACAGCCCGTCCTGCGCGGCGGGGGCGTTGCGCAGGGCGGCCTCGCGAACGTCGGATTCGGTGACCGCGTCCTCGCGCAGCCGCTGGCCGCCGCCCAGGGGGTGGGCCATGGGCTCGATGCCGGTGGTGTCCACCGCCTGCATGCGCTCGATCATGGCGAAGATGTCGTTCAACTGCGCCAGCGTGCGCCCGGCTTCGTCCGCCGTGATCTCGATGCGGGCGAGATGGGCGATGCGGGCCACGTCGTCCAAGGTGAGGGCCATGAAAATCCTGGGGGAAATGGCCTGGAAGGAGTCGTCCAGGCTTGGTCCAACGAAGCGCGGTAAGTTACCATAGCGTCCCATCCGGGCACATCG
>CAZXJW010000014.1:0-5874 GCA_964641005.1 uncultured Rhodocyclaceae bacterium | reverse complement strand
TCGCTGCCCACACCGGCCGCCGCACCCGGCCTTCCCGATAAAGCCGCTCTCCTCCTGTCACGGGGCCCACTCGATGTTCGGATTCCTTTCCGGCTATTTCTCCAACGACCTCGCCATCGATCTCGGCACTGCCAACACCCTCATCTACGCCCGCGGCCAGGGCATCGTGCTCAACGAGCCCTCCGTGGTGGCGATCCGCCAGGACGGCCCGAACGGCAAGAAGGTGATCGAGCAGGTGGGCCTGGCCGCCAAGCAGATGCTCGGCCGCACCCCCGGCAACATCACCGCCATCCGCCCCATGAAGGACGGCGTGATCGCCGACTTCACGGTCACCGAGCAGATGCTCAAGCAGTTCATCAAGAAGGTCCACGACGCCCGGCTGTTCAGCCCCCAGCCGCGCATCGTCATCTGCGTGCCCTGCGGCTCCACCCAGGTGGAGCGCCGGGCGATCCGCGAATCGGCCTTCGGGGCGGGGGCGCGCAAGGTGGAACTCATCGAGGAGCCCATGGCCGCGGCCATCGGCGCCGGCCTGCCGGTCTCCGAGGCCACCGGCTCCATGGTGGTGGACATCGGCGGCGGCACCACCGAGGTGGGCGTCATCTCCCTGGGCGGCATCGTGTACTCGGCCTCGGTGCGGGTGGGCGGGGACAAGTTCGACGAGGCCATCATCAACTACATCCGCCGCAACTACGGCATGCTCATCGGCGAGACCACCGCCGAGGAGATCAAGAAGGAGATCGGCTCGGCCTTCCCGGGCTCGGAGGTGCGCGAGAAGGAGGTCAAGGGCCGCAACCTGGCCGAGGGCATCCCGCGCAGCTTCACCATCTCCTCCAACGAGATCCTCGAGGCCCTCACCGACCCGCTCAACAGCATCGTCTCCGCGGTCAAGTCGGCCCTGGAGCAGACCCCCCCGGAACTGGGTGCCGACATCGCCGAGAAGGGCATGGTGCTCACCGGCGGCGGGGCGCTGCTGCGCGATATCGACCGGCTGCTCATGGAGGAGACGGGCCTTCCGGTGATCGTCGCCGAGGACCCCCTCACCTGCGTGGTGCGCGGCTCGGGCAAGGCGCTCGAGAACATGGACAAGTGGACGGGCATCTTCACCAATGACTGACCGGGCGCGCCCACCGCGGCGCGCCGCGGGGCGCCCGGCCCGCGCAGCCCTAAACCTCCCGCCGCGCGTGCCGACAATCCGGCTGTCGTGATCACCCGCCCGCGGTCCTGATGCAAGCCTCGGCCCCACCCATCTTCAAGCGCGGCCCGAGCCTGCACACCCGGCTCGCGCTGGTGACCATCCTCTCGGTGGTGCTGCTGGTGGCCGACGCCCGCTTCAAGATGCTCGAGCAGGTGCGCGCGGGCATCTCCGTGGCGCTCTACCCTCTCCAGGAGGCGGCCAACCTGCCCGGCGAGATGCTGGCCCGGGCGGGCGATTTCTTCGTGCTCCAGTCCACCCTGCAGCGGGAGAACGACCGGCTGCGGCGCGAATCGCTCGCCAACGCCGACCGGCTGCAGCGTCTCGAGGCCCTCGAGGCCGAGATGGCGCAGCTGAAGCGCCTGGTGGACGCCCGCCCCGCGCCCGAGCGCACCAGCGTCATCGCCGAGCTGCTCTACGAGAGCCGCGACGCCTTCACCCGCAAGGTGGTGGTGGACAAGGGCTCGGCCCAGGGCATGGGCACCGGCCAGGCGGTGATCGACCACCAGGGCGTGGTGGGCCAGGTCACCCGGGTGTTCCCCTTCGCCGCCGAGGTCTCCCTGATCACCGACAAGAGCCAGTCGGTGCCGGTGCAGAACGTGCGCAGCGGGCTGCGCTCGGTCACCTTCGGCACCGGCCTGGACGGCGCCATGGAGCTGCGCTTCATTCCCGTGAACGCCGACATACAGACCGGCGACCTGCTGGTCACCTCGGGCATCGACGGCATCTACCCGGCCGGCCTGCCGGTGGCCACGGTCACCAACATCGAGCGCAACGCCGCCTTCGCCTTCGCCCGCATCACGTGCACGCCGGTGGCGGGCGTGTCCAGCCACACCCGCGTGGCCATCCTGTCCGCCGCCCCGCCCGTGGCACCCAACACCCTCAAGGAACCCGCCGCCGGCGCCGAGCGCAAGGCGAGGGCGGTCAAGCCATGAGCAGAGCGTCGCTGGGCGACAACATCCACGGCCACGAGATCCTCCTGCCGGTGCGGCTGGGCTACATCCTGCTCACCCTGGTGCTGGCCCTGCTGCTCGAGCTGGTTCCCATGCCCCAGTGGCTGGCCTGGGTGTGGCCCGACTTCGTCGCCCTGGTGCTGGTCTACTGGGGCGTGTACCAGCCCTACCGGCTCGGCCTGCTGCCGGCCTGGGGCATGGGCCTGCTCATGGACGTGGCCGACGGCGCCCTGTTCGGCCAGCACGCGCTGGCCTACGCCGCGCTCATGTACGGCGCGATCTTCCTTCACCGGCGCATCCAGATGTTCCCGCTGCGCTTCCAGGTGGCCCACGTGGCCGCGCTGCTGCTGGCCGAGCGCTGCCTGCAGCTGCTGGTGCGGCTGGTGGGCGGCGAGGAGTTCCCGGGCTTCACCTTCTTCGGCGGCAGCCTCACGGCCGCGGCGCTCTGGCCCGTGCTGGTGGCGCTGGTGAAGATGCCGCTGCGGCCACGGTCCTCCGACGACGCCTGAGTCCCATGCCGCTCGCCTCGCTGCCCCGGTTCCCGCTGCGCTTCGGCTTCAAGCGGAGCCGCGCGGGCTTCCGGCCGGGCGTGCGCGGCGTGGAGATGCGCGACCTCGCCCGGGCGCTGCAGCAGTTCCAGCTGCGCCTGGCCATCTGTGCCGGGCTGGTGCTGTTCGCCTTCTTCCTGCTGCTGCTGCGCTTCTTCTACCTGCAGGTGGTGCGCCACGAGGAGTACCTCGCCCAGGCCGAGGACAACCGCATCTCGGTGCTGCCGGTCATTCCCAACCGCGGCCTGATCATCGACCGCAACGGCACGGTGCTGGCGCACAACTACTCCGCCTTCACGCTGGAGATCACGCCCAAGGAGGTGCCCAACCTCGAGCAGCTCATCGACGGGCTGGCCGAGGTGATCGACATCCAGCGCAAGGACCGCAAGCGCTTCCGCAAGCTGCTCGAGGAGCGCCACGACCTGGATTCGCTGCCCATCCGCACCCGCCTCACCGACGAGGAAGTGGCGCGCTTCGCGGTGAACCGCTACCGCTTCCCGGGCGCGGCCATCAACGCGCGGCTGTTCCGCCACTACCCCAACGGCGACATCGCCTCGCACGTGATCGGCTACATCGGCCGCATCAGCGACCGCGACAAGGCCCGGCTGGAGAAGGAGGGCGAGGCGCAGAACTACTCGGGCGCGGACTACATCGGCAAGTCGGGCCTGGAAGCGAGCTACGAGCGCGACCTGCACGGGCGCACCGGCTACGAGCACGTGGAGACCGACGCCGGCGGGCGCGCCGTGCGGACCCTGCGGCGCATGCTGCCCATCTCGGGCAACAACCTGCAGCTCGCCCTGGACCTGAAGATCCAGGAGGTGGCCGAGCGCGCCTTCGGCGACCGGCGCGGCGCGCTGGTGGCCATCGAGCCGGCCACGGGCGGTGTGCTGGCGCTGGTGTCGCGTCCCGGCTTCGACCCGAACCTGTTCGTGGAAGGCATCGACCCGCAGAACTGGGAGGCCCTCAACACCGACACCGCCAAGCCGCTCAACAACCGCGCCCTGTCCGGGGTGTATCCGCCCGGCTCGACCTTCAAGCCCTTCATGGCGCTGGCCGGGCTGGAACTGGGCAAGCGCACGCCGCAGTACACCATCGCCGATCCCGGCTACTTCAACCTGCCCGGCTCCGCGCACCGCTTCCGCGACTGGAAGGTGGGCGGCCACGGCATGGTGGACCTGCACCGTTCCCTGGTCATCTCCTGCGACACCTACTACTACGGGCTGGCGATGGACCTGGGCATCGACAACCTGCACCGCTTCATCGGCCAGTTCGGCTTCGGCAAGGCCACCGGCATCGACATCGCCGGCGAGTCCAGCGGCCTGCTGCCCTCCCAGGCCTGGAAGCAGCGGCGCTTCAACCAGAAGTGGTTCCTCGGCGACACCATCTCGGTGGGCATCGGCCAGGGCTACAACCTCGCCACCCCCGTGCAGCTCGCCTTCGCCACGGCCATCCTGGCCAACAACGGCGTGGTGTACCGGCCGCACCTGGTGCGCTCGGTGGAGGACAGCCAGACCAACGACCGCCGGCTGATCGAGGCGGAGCCCTTCGCCACCTTCCCCATCCGGGCCGACAACCTGGCCCGGGTGCGCGACGCGCTGATCGACGTGAACAAGCCCGGCGGCACGGCCGCGCTCGCCTTCTCCGGCGCGGGCTACACCGTGGCCGGCAAGACCGGCACGGCGCAGGTGATCGGCATGAAGCAGAACGAGAAGTACGACGAGTCGCGCATCGCCGAGCAGCATCGCGACCACGCCCTGTACATCGCCTACGCCCCGGCGGAGAACCCGCGCATCGCCCTGGCCATCCTGGTGGAGAACGGCGGCCACGGCGGCTCGGCCGCCGCGCCCATCGCACGGGCCGTGTTCGACTACGTGGTGCTGGGCAAGGAGACCAGGCCGCCCAAGGGGCTGGAAGGCGCGGAGGAGGGGCCCGGTGATTAACCGCTTCGTGGCCTTCTTCGGCCGCCACCTCGATCCCTTCCTGGGGGCGGTGGTGGGCGTGCTGCTGGCCATCGGGCTGGTGGTGCTCTACAGCGCCTCGGGCGAGAGCTTCTCGCGCGTGGGGCAGCAGCTCGTGAACATCGGCGTGGCGGTGGGCGTGATGTGGGTCGCCGCCAACATCCCGCCCCAGCAGCTGCTGCGCCTGGCCGTGCCGGTGTACGTGACCGGGCTGGCGCTGCTGGTGGCGGTGGCGCTGTTCGGCGAGATCAGCAACGGCGCGCGCCGCTGGCTGCACATCGGCGTCACCCGCATCCAGCCCTCCGAGATCATGAAGATCGGCGTGCCGCTGATGCTGGCGTGGTACTTCGACCGCTACGAGGCGATCCTCAACTTCAAGAACTTCATCGTCGGCGCCATCGTGCTGGCGGTGCCGGTTCTGCTCATCGCCGCCCAGCCCGACCTGGGCACCTCGCTGCTGGTGGCGGCGGCCGGCTTCTTCGTGCTGTTCCTCGCAGGGCTGTCGTGGAAGATCATCATCGGCATGACGGTGATCGGCGGCGCCGCGCTGCCGGGGCTGTGGGCCGTGATGCACGACTACCAGCGAAGGCGCGTCCTCACGCTGCTCGACCCCATGCAGGACCCCACCGGCGCGGGCTACCACACCATCCAGTCGAGCATCGCCATCGGCTCGGGCGGCGCGTTCGGCAAGGGCTGGCTCAACGGCACCCAGGCGCGCCTGGACTTCGTGCCCGAGCGCACCACCGACTTCATCTTCGCCGTGTACTCCGAGGAGTTCGGGCTGTTCGGCAACATGATCCTGCTGGTGCTGCTGCTGCTGGTGATCGGCCGCGGGCTGTACATCGCCGCCAACGCCTCCACCCTGTTCGCGCGCCTCATGGCCGGAGCCATCACCCTCACCTTCTTCACCTATGCCTTCGTCAACATGGGCATGGTCAGCGGCATCCTGCCCGTGGTGGGCGTGCCCCTGCCGCTGATCAGCTACGGCGGCACCTCCGCCGTGACCATCCTGTTCGGCCTGGGCATCCTCATGAGCATCCACACCCACAAGCGCCTGGTGCAGACGTGATCCCGCCATCCGCGAAAACACCTTCGCAAGGGGTTTTCCCGAAGAAAGCCGGTTCGCCGAAGAAAACAGGGTCGCAAGGGGTTTTCCGGGCGCTTCCCGTCGTGGTGGCCATCGCGCTGCTCGCCGGCTGCGCGGGACAGCCCATCCGCACCGG
>CAZXJW010000013.1:0-25127 GCA_964641005.1 uncultured Rhodocyclaceae bacterium | reverse complement strand
TGACGCCCTCCTCTCCCGAAAACCCCTTGCGAAGGTGTTTCCGTGACCGTCACCGAAAACCCCTTGCGAAGGTGTTTCCGTGCAGAAAAACACCCTCGCAAGGGGTTTTCCGGGGCAGGCTCACGCCCTGAGCCTGCCCCCTTTTCATACTCTGCTCCCCGGGGCCACCCCCCGGCCACTCTCGAGGAGCAGGCCATGAACCACAGCACCAATCCCGTCCAGCAGTCGCTCGCGTCCCTCACCGTGGGCGAGCCGCTCATCCATCGCAATCTCACGCTGTGGCCGTTGCTGGCCGAGGCCGACGTGTCGCCGGGCTACCTCACGCTCGACGAGGCGCTCGAATCGGGCGCGGCGCAGGTGAGCGAGGTTTCCGAGTCTGGGCGCGTGCCCGAGATGCAGTTCCGCAACCTCGGCGACAGGCCGGTGCTGCTGGTCGATGGCGAGGAACTCGTGGGCGCCAAGCAGAACCGGGTGCTCAACCTGTCCATCCTGGTGGGGGCGCATCGCGACGTGATCATCCCGGTGTCCTGCGTGGAGCAGGGCCGCTGGTCGTGGAACCGCAGCGCCCACGTGGGCACGAGGCGGCGCAAGCTGTTCGCCGCGGCCCGCGCCAAGAAGATGCTGCAGGTGTCCGACAGCCTGCGGTCCATGGGCGCGCCGCGCTCCGACCAGGGCGAGATCTGGAACGACATCGCGCGCAAGTTCGCCAGCCGCGGCAGCGACTCGGCATCCATGTCCATGAACGACCTGTATGCGTCGCAGGACGGCCTGATCGAGGGTTTCGAAAAGGCGTTCCAGGCGCAGCCGCGCCAGGTGGGGGCGGTGTTCGCCATCAACGGCCAGCCCGTGGGCGTGGAACTGTTCGATGCACCGGCGACCTTCGCGCGCATGCTGGCCCGGACCGTGGGCAGCTATGCCATGGATGCCATCGATGCCGAGGAGCCCGTGGTGCCGCCTGCACTCGTCGCGGCCGTGAAGGCCTTCCTCGACCGGCTGCACAAGGCCGCTCTCGAACAGTATCCCGCCATCGGCGAGGGCGCCGATCTGCGCATCAGCGGCGAGCAGCTTGCCGGTGGCGCACTGGCGGCCGAGGGCCACGTGGTGCACCTGGCGGGGTTCCAGGTGGAGATGCCGGCGTCCGGCCGGCGCGCAGGCGAGACGGTGGACATCGCCTGAGCGACCCTCGTCACCCGGCCGCGCGTCATCGCCTGCGCGGTCGGGCCGTCCGGCCTGCGTGTGCAGGCTTTCCGATTTCCGAGGGGGACTACCAGGACACCGCGAACCGGCAGGCAGCCGCCCCCATCGCCTCGCACGCCGTCTCCACCACCTGCGTGCGCGCGCCCAGCATTTCCCCGAACACCCTTTCGAAGGTCGCCGCGTAATACGTGCAGGCCGGTTCCTCCGTGCGCAGCAGCCGGCACACGGGCGAATGCCGGATCCACAGTTCCAGCCCGCGCCCGAACCGGTAGCCGAACTGCCCGCTCCCGGCGAAAGTCCAGGCGTGCCGGCCGATGGCCGATGCCAGCACCCGTGACGCCAGTGCGCGCGGCAGGCGCTTCAGCACCGCCTGCGCCAGCGGTGGAATGCGATGCGAGAGCAAGTACTCACCTGTACGCCTTCCCGCGTCGGCCGAGATCACCCGCGCCAACTCGAAGCCCAGGTCGGCCACCAGCGCCGCATGCAGCCGCGCCACGTCGCGCTCGTCCACCATCCGCTCGGGTGCGTGAAGCAGGTGATGGGAAACCCCCGCCGCCGCGAACACCCGCTCGCATGCCACGCGGCCGCAGAAGTGTTCGATCGCCTCCGCCAGCCGCGTCACCGCGTTCGGCCCGATGCGTCCTGCGGGTTCATGGGGTGCGCCGACCGGGCCCGCGGCTCTCTCGACGCGGGCCCGGTCATCGCCGCCAGGGGAAGGGGCGAACGACCCCCGTTCGGCGACTGCGCCCATGACCGGCAGCCTCCGGCTACCGGGTGATCTCGACGGCCGCCGCGCGTTCCGCGGCCGACAGCGGCGGGGCGCCGCGCGCGCAGTCGATGGCCGACCGCGCCGTGGCGGCCGCGGCTTCCAGCTGCGCCTCGCTCATCTGCTCGCGTCCGCCTCCGCAGGCCATGGCCGGCTCGTAGTCGGCGGCCGCGGCTTCCAGTTCCTCGTCGCTCATCTGGTCGTGGCCGCCTCCGCAGGCCATGGCCGCGCCGGCCTCGGCCGCCGAGGGCGCCTTCACCTTGCGCTTGCGCACGATGACCGGATCCACCTCGTCGGGCCGGGCACGCCGGCGCCGGGTGTCGAAGTGGAAGTCCACGCCGCCCTTGGACTGCGGGCCCCAGTAGTTGACCTTGCCCAGGTCGTAGAACTTGCGCTCGAAGCCGCTCTTCAGGAACGCCTTGAGGCAGCCCAGCAGGTAGCGGCGCCGCTGCCCCGAGCCCGACCATGGGTAGGAGAACAGCGCCTTGTTCATGTAGAAGCGCCGGTAGTTGTTCATCACCCGGTCGAGCAGCTCGGCGCGGTCCATGGCCTGCGGCTTGATGATGGGCGTGACGAAGTTGTACTTCTCGTAGTCGAAGATCTCCACCTGGTCGCCGAGCGCATCGAACAGGTCGGAGAAGGGCCAGGGCGTGTACATCGACCAGTTGGCCAGGTCGGGCTTCCAGTCGCGCGCCATGCGGTAGGTCTCTTCCAGCGTCTCGGCGGTCTCGTTCTCCAGGCCCACGATGAACTGGGCCTCCACCACGATGCCCGCGTTGCGCAGCAGCTCGATCGCCCGCTTGTTCTGGGCGATGGTGGTCTCCTTGTTGAACAGGTCGAGCTTGAGCTGGGCGGCGGCCTCGGTGCCCAGCGACACGTGGATCAGGCCCGCCTTGCGGTACAGCGGCAGCAGCGCCTCGTCCCGCAGGATGTCGGTGACGCGCGTGTTGATGCCCCACAGGATGCCCAGGTCGCGCGCGATCAGCTCCTCGCAGAAGGCGATGAACTTGCGCCGGTTGATGGTGGGCTCCTCGTCGGCCAGGATGAAGAAGCCCACGTCGTGCTCCTTCACCAGCTTCTCGATCTCGTCCACCACCTTCTTCGGGTCGCGCACGCGGTAGTCGCGCCAGAACTTCCACTGCGAGCAGAACGAGCAGGTGAAGGGGCAGCCGCGCGCCATGTTCGGGATGGCCACGCGCTTGCCCAGCGGGATGTAGATGTACTTCTCCCACTCCAGCACGCCCCAGTCGGGGCTGATGGCGTCGAGGTTCTTCACGGTTGGCGATGCGGGCGTGGCGACGATCTTCTCGCCGTCGCGATAGGCGATGCCCTTCACCAGGCACTGGTCGCGCGGCCAGCGGTTCTGGTCGATGGTGCGCACCAGGTCGACGATGATCTCCTCGCCCTCGCCGCGCACCACGGCGTCGATCCAGGGCGCCTCGGCCAGCACCTGGCGGTACATGAAGGTGCCGTGGATGCCGCCCAGCACCGTCACCGCGTGCGGGTGGAGCTCCTTGGCGATCTGCAGGATGCGCTCGGCCTTGTAGATGGCCGGCGTGATGGCCGCCAAGCCAACCACGTCGGGCTTCTCGGCGGCGATCATCTCCCGGATCTGCTCGTCCGAGAGATGGTTGGTCATGGCATCGATGAAGCGGATGTCGTCGTAGCCGGCGGCCTTGAGCGCACCCGACAGGTAGGCCACCCAGGCGGGCGGCCAGTTGCCGGCGATCTCGGCGCCGCCGGAGTGGTAGTTCGGATGCAGGAACAGGATGCGCACGGGGGTCTCCTCATCGAGCGCATCCAGTTGACACCTTCGGGTGTCACGTTTCTTTGACGCAGATTAAGTTTCGTGGTTCTCGCGGAACCCGGGTGACACGACCCCCGTTTCGACCTGCCCGCCCGTCGCGCTAGCGCGGCGAAGCCAGCTTGTATCCCCGCGGAATGTTGAACACCGAGTCGTGCACCGGCTCCACCCGCCGCAGTTTCGTCTCCACCCGGAAGGACAGCAGCGGCTTCCCGGCCGCGTCCTTCGCCGCGGCATCGCCTTGCTTGCGCACGAACCAGTCGCTCACCTGCGAGATCACGCTTCCGGAACTGCTGCTGCCGGAGGACTTCTGGGGCTGGGCGCCTTCGAGCCGGGCGCAGGCCTCGCCCTTCAGGTCCCAGGTGAGCTCGGTGAGGATGGGGTTGCCCTTGATGCGGTCCAGCTCCTTGCCGGCGCGCAGGAAGGCGGTGCGATCCGCGCCGGCGAGCAGCTGGCCCATGTAGTTCTCGATGATGGCCTGGGCCTCGGGCGGCACCACCGGCTTCTTCGCCTCGCCCGCCTGGGCCTTCGCCACCGCGGCCGCGTAGTTGCGTGCGTACACCTTCTCCAGGTCGGAGGCGTCCCGCAGAGCCGCGGTGTTGAAGGTGGTCCACACGTCCACCGCCACCGTGCTCAGGGTGGTGCGCGCCTGCGGGTCCTGGAGGGTCACGTCCCAGCGTACCTGGTAGAGCTCGGACTCGAAGCCGTTGATGGTCTGCTTGCGGTTGGCGGGCGTGACCGTGAAGGCGGCCTTGGCGATCTTCACCTTGCACTCGGGCTCCGCGGGCTTGCCCGACTGCTGCGGCGGCTTGTCGGCGGGCTTCTCCTCCTTCTGCGGGGATGCGGGCGGCGGAGGACAGCCTTTCAGCGGGCACTCGGTATAGGTCTTCGCCTTGGGGTCGAGGGTCCAGGCGAGCTTGCTGTCCACGCGATCGATGCGCGTCTCGGCGCTGTTGCCGAGCAGGTACTTCGTGAAGGTGCCCGTGCCCTTGAAGGTGCGCTCGATGCGCTGGCGGTCCGGTCGCGTCCAGGTCCTGTCGGTGGCCTCGAAGGGGGCGATGCCCTTGAAGCCTGCGCTGGTCACAAGGGTCTCGGTGACGGCGGTGGGCGCGGTGGGGGTGGTGTCGGGCTCGTCCTTCACCGCCTCGGTGGCACAACCGGCGAGCAGGACGGCGGACAGGGCGGTGAAGGGGATGCGCATGGGATCCTCCAGGGAACGGCGCAGGTCCGGGCGATGCGTGAAAGGGGGGCGGCAGCCGCAGTGTAGCGGGGCAGGGTCATCACGAAGTGCTGGCGACCTCCCCGGTGCGCGATGATGCACGACAGGCCCCCGACCCGCGGGCTCCCGCCAGGGCAGATGCCTCGAAGGGCTTGAGCAGCGGCACGACCGTCGGGTCCTCCAGCGTGGCGAATGCGCTGCGGAGCAGTTCGCAGGCCATGGCGCGGGCCGAGGCGCCGCTCTGCCCGGCACCATACAGTGCGTCTGCGAGCCGCAGTCGAACCAGGGCCTCGCCGATGCGGGTGCGCGGGTCGCTGCGGCGCGACTCCGGCAGCGACTCCAGCAACTCCAGCGCGCGGCCAAGCTCCGAGCGAGCGGTCTCACGCTCGCCTGCGGCAAGGCGCAATTCGCCCGACGCGCCCAGTGCGAGGGCGAGGCGCTGGCGCACGTTCACGTTTCCCTGGTCGGTGGCGGCAATGGCCTCGAGCAGGCCGACGGCCCACGTGAGCTGCGCCCGCGCGCCACGATGGTCACCGAGGCGCTCCAGCGCCTGTCCCAGGCCGAGGCGGATACGTGCGGTCACGCTGCGCAGTTCGAGACTGCTCGGATCGCGTTCCACCGGTGCCTCGATGGCGGCGAGAGCGCGTCGATAGGCAGCCGCGGCCTCGGCGTGCTGTCCGGCGCCTTCCGTGAGCGCGGTGGCGAGGCGGTCGCGAACCAGCGCGAGGACGCGGGCCTGCACCGGATCGCCGGGCTCGGCCGCCGCCAGCGCCTGCGCGACTTCCTCGGCCTGGTGGAGGTGGGGAAGCGCTTCCGCCCATCGGCCCGCTTCCGCGAGGTTGGAACCCAGGTCGCCGTGCGCGTTGATCGACAGGCGGCGTGTCTCCGGATCCTGCGGGCGCAACACGGTGAGCCGCTCGGCGAGCCCGAGCGTGCGCCGCGAGTGCTGCACGGCTTCGTCGACCTGACCAAGGCGCATCAGCAGGTCGCCGATCTTGGTATGGACGCGTGCCGTGTCGCGCAGCAGGACGGGGTCGTCCGGGCTTGCAGCGAGCAGGCCCTCGCGCAGCGCCAGGGAACGGCGGGCGCTCTCCAGGCCGCCCGCGGTGTCGCCGAGGCTGCCACCGCGGAAGCCGCCCTGGACATCGCTTACGCGCTCGTAGGCGGCCGAGAGTTCGCGCGCCAGTTCCGCGTCGCGACCGGTCTCGGCCGCGAGGGCGTTAAGGTACTCCAGCGCGTTCTTCACCAGCAGCTCGCGCGCTGCCGTGGAGCCTGGCAGGTTGCGAATGGCGTCGTGCACGTCGAACAGCATGGTGTTGGCGAGCTTGCGGACCTCGTCGAAGTGCTGCTCGGCGCGCTCGCGCTCGGCGCGGGCGATGCGTGCTTCGCGCTCGGCCATCACCAGGCCTGCCACCAGGGACACTGCCACCGCGGCCGTGGCGCCCACCGCCAGGGCGTGGCGGCGCACGAACTTCCCGGTCCGGTACGCCCAGGTGTCAGGTCGTGCCGACACAGGCAGGCCGGCGAGGTGGCGGCGCAGGTCGTCGGCGAGGGCCTGTGCCGAGGCATAGCGTCGCTCCGGCGCCTTGCGCAGCGCGGTGAGGACGATCACGTCGAGATCGCCGCGCAGCAGCGGGCGAAGGCGCCCGGCCGGTTCGGGAGGCGTCCACCCGCCAGCGGCGCGAACCGCGTCCACGAGGCTGCTGGGGCGTGCGGGTTCGACCTCGCAGATCTCGCGGGCCAGCTCGTGCGGCGCGGCGTCGCGGTGGCGGTAGGGGCTGCGGCCCGTGAGCAGTTCGTGCAGCAGCACGCCAAGCGCGTACACGTCCGATGCGGTGGTCACCGGGTCGCCGCGCACCTGCTCGGGGCTCGCATACTCGGGCGTGAAGGCGCGCAGCGCGGTGCGGGTGGGCGGCGAAGTGCCCGTCTCGCCGGGCTCGAGCAGACGCGCGATGCCGAAGTCGAGCAGCTTCGGCTCGCCCGAGGCGTCCACCAGGATGTTGGCGGGCTTGAGGTCACGGTGCACAACGAGGCGCTGGTGGGCGAAGTGCACGGCGTTGCAGACCTTGACGAACAGCGCGATTCGCTCGCGCAGCGGCACGCCGCGTGCGCGGCAGTAGTCGTCGATGGCTTCGCCCTGCACCCGCTCCATGGCGAACCACGGTTGTCCGTCCGGCGTGAGCCCGCCATCGAGAAGCCGCGCGATGTTGGGGTGGTCCAGGGTCGCGAGAATGCGCCGTTCGGCGAGGAAGCGTTCCAGGACCGGCGCGGCGTCGAGGCCACGGCGCACCAGCTTGAGCGCGGCGCGCTGCTCGAACTGTCCGTCGTCGCGCTCGGCCTCGTAGACCTCGCCCATGCCGCCATGGCCGAGCTCGCCGGTGATGCGCCAGGGGCCGATGCGCTGCCCGAGGCGCGGCACCGGCGGCTCGGCATCCAGGGCGGTGCTCACGCTGGCCGCGGCCGGCCGTTCCAGGAATGTCCCGGCGGCGGCCGCGGCGCCCAGCAGCGACTCGACCTCGGCTCGCAGGGCGCCATCCCCGGCGTACTGCGCATCGAGCCAAGCGAGACGATCGGCGGGCGCTCGCTCCAGCGCCTCGGCGACCAGCGTCTTCACCCGCTCCCAGCGGGCCGGGTCGATGGCGTCCATCATCCGGGCAGCGCGCGCGGGCGCCTTCAGTCCCCCGCCTCGCCCAGCGCCCGGTGCAGCCAGGCGCGCGCCACGGCCCACTCGCGCTTCACCGTGGCGGGCGAGATGCCCAGCGCCTCGGCGGTTTCCTCCACCGTGAGGCCGCCAAAGAAGCGCAGCTCCACCACCTGGGCCTGCTTGGGGTCGAGCGCCTCGAGGCGCGACAGGGCGTCGTCCAGGGCCACCAGGTCCACGCCCTCGCCACGGGCTGCGGCCAGGGCGGCTTCGGCGTCGTGGTCGAACTCGCCGGCGGTGCCGAAGGCGTCTTCGAGACTGACGTGCACGGCGCCATCGCCACGCTTGACCGCGAGCCGCGCGCGGGCGTGGTCCACCAGGATGCGGCGCATCAGCCGCGAGGCGAGGCCCATGAAGTGGGCGCGGCCCTGCCATTGCACGTCGCGCTGGTTGACCAGCCGCAGGAAGGCCTCGTGCACCAGAACCGTCCGCTGCAGGGTGTGGCCGGGACGTTCGCGGCGCAGGTGCGCCTGGGCGAGCCGCCGCAGCTCGCCATAGACCAGCGGCATGAGCTGGTCGAGGGCCGCGCCGTCGCCCGCGCTCCAGGCGGAGAGCAGGTGGGTGATCCGGCCGGGGTCGGGATCGTTCACGGGGCCTCCTTGCCGCACGGGCAGCCGTCGCCGGCCGCGATCGTGATCCGGTTCAGTCGCTTTCTGCGCGTCTGTCGGGTGAGGGGGATTGTCGCACCGAACATCCCGGGCGGATTCCCCGACCACCAGGAGGAAGCCATGAACGTCGAAGTTCCGCAGCCCGCTGTCCTGCGCCGCCGCCCCGGCGCCGTCGTACCCCGCCTCGCTCGAGGCTTTCCCGATGCCGTCGAGTGGGAGGAGATCGAAGACACCGACCCACCCGGATGGGGCGCAGTCGTGGAAGACCTGCTGCGCCGGTCCAGCCGCCATGCCCACGCGGCGGCAGTGGCCGACCTGCTGCCGTGCTGATGCGCGCCGCGCATCCGGCCCGCGTCACCGGCCGCGACGGTGACGACCACTCGCTCTCGAAGGAGATTCCCATGCTCGTGCTCAGACTGATCCTCACCGCCAGCGCGGCGGCACTGCTGTTCCACGTGACTTCCGCGGCGCACGCCGCCGAAGCCCCCGGCGTGGCCCGCGGGCGCTATCTGGTGAAGACGTCGGGTTGCAACGACTGCCACACGGCGGGCTATGCAGTGAGTGGCGGCAAGGTGCCAGAGTCGCTGTGGCTCACGGGCGATCGCCTCGGGTGGCGTGGCGGCTGGGGAACCACCTACCCGCGCAATCTGCGGATGTTCATGGCGGGGCTCACCGAGGATCAGTGGGTGAGGGTGGCCCGCACGACCCGGTTCCGGCCGCCCATGCCGTGGTTCGCCCTGCGCGACATGAACGACAACGACCTGCGCAGCATCTACCGGTTCGTGCGCACCCTGCAGCCGCTGGGCGAGCAGGTGCCGGAGTACCTGCCGCCGGGCATCGCCCCGAAGGGGCCGGCCATCGTCTTTCCCGACGGGGAGCAGTGAAGCGGGGGCGCGAGGGCAGGCCTCAGTCCCGGCCGGCCGGCGAAGCGGTCACCAGCACGTCGCCGGGCCACTCGGCCAGCACGTGCTTGGTGACGCTGCCAAGCAGGAGTTCCTCTGCGCGGTGGCGGTGCTGCTTGCCCAGGCAGACCAGGTCGCAGTCGCAGCGATGGGCCTCCTCCAGTATGCGCAGCGACGGATCGCCCTCCACGAGGCAGGGCTTCCACTGGTTGGGCGCGAGGCCCGCCTCTTCGGCCAGTCGCCGCAGCGAGGCGTTGGCTGCCGCCTGGGTGGCGGCGCGGTACTGGCGGATGGTGGCCTCCGTGACGCCCGCGAAGCGCAGCTTGGATTCGAACGGAACCTCGTAGGCGTGCAGCAACGTCACCTCTGCCCGAGGCGCCAGCGTGAGCAGGAGAGGGAGCGGGTTCTCGGCTCCAGGCGTCACGTCCACTGCCGCCAACACCCGCTGGTAAGGTTGGGTTGCGTCGTTGCGCACCACCAGCACGGGGACATGGGCATGGCGCAGCACGCGTTCGGCGGTGGAGCCGAGCACGAGGTGGCGCAGAGGTCCGCCTCCGCGTGCACCGGTCACGAGCAGGCCGGGCCGCACGGCCTGTGCGCGCCTGCCGATCACTTCCACCGGCGAACCGGTCTCCACATGGGTGCCTGGCGATGGTGCAATGAGTGCCACCTCGCGGGCGAGGTCCTCCAGAAGACTCTTCTCGGAACCGAGAACCACGGACTCGGCCGCGCTGCCGGCGCCGAGCCACTGCCGGAGCGCTTCCAGCGGTCGCTCTTCGACGGCGTGCACCAGTTCCAGGCGGGCTCCCGCGGCGGCCGCGAGGCGGGCGGCGCGCAGCACGGCAACCCTCGAGGGTGCCGAGAGATCGGTGGCGGCGAGGATCGTGCGGATCGGCGTGTTCACGGTGTTCGGGCTCCTGTTCGGACCAAGGCGGCGATGTCGTCCGCGGCACGGTCGGCCGCGTCGGTGAAGGGATCCAGCAGCCGCCTCACGCCCGCCTCGGCGAGGAACCTGGCGTGGGTTGCATCCCGCGCCGTGCCGGCCACCGCGCCACGGTAGTCGGCCTCGCGCAGGGCGTGCAGGAACGCGCGATCCGAGTCCCAGGTGGGCAGCGTGCTCACCACCCACGGCGTGTTTGCCAGCGGCAGGGTGCGCAGGAATTCCGGGTCCTCGGCATCGCCGAAGTGCACGTCGAGGCCGCGGGCGCGCAGCTGTCGCACGCGCTCGGGATCGAAGTCGAGGCCCGAGGCCGGCACGCCGGCGGCGTGCAGGCGGGCGAGCATCCGGCCGCCGTAGCGGCCCAGGCCCACCACCAGCACGCCGCCGGGCGGCGTCGCGGCCGCGCCCTGCTCCACGGCCAGCTCGCGGAACGGCCGCCGCCGCTCGAAGGGTCCGAGCCACGGTGCCAGCCGCTCGTAGAGCGGCTGCGAGTACAGGATCAGGTAGGTGGACAGGGTGATGGTCACCAGCCCCACCAGCGTCACCAGTCCGAGGGCCGGCACGCCCACGTGGCCGAGGCTCATGCCCATGGCCACGAACACGATGGAGAACTCGCTGATCTGGGCCACGGTGAGCCCGGCCATGAACCCGGTGCGCTTGCGGTAGCCCATGGCGCCCATGATCGCCATCACGATGAGCGGATTACCCACCAGCACGAAGGCCGACAGCACCGCCGCCGTGCCCAGTTCGGCGCCCAGCACCGACAGGTCGAGCTTGGCGCCCAGATCGATGAAGAAGAACAGCAGCAGGAAGTCGCGAAGTCCGGTGAGGCGCGCGTTGATGGCCTCGCGATAGGCCGTGGAGGCCAGTGAGAAGCCGGCCAGGAAGGCGCCGGCCTCCTTGCTGAAGCCGGCCCACTCGCCCAGGGCGGCCAGCCCGGTTCCCCAGGCCACGGCGAACACCAGCAGCAGCTCCTGGGAGCGCGCCATGGCCGACACCGCCAGCGGCAGCACCCAGCGCATCAGCACGGCCATCGCCACCGCGGCCGCGCCCAGGCGCAGCGCCAGCGACAGCAGGAACGGCATCCCGCCGCCGCCCCCGCCGTCGTCGCGCAGCGCGCTCATGGCCATCATGGCGATCACCACCGCCAGGTCCTGCACGATCAGGAACCCCACCGCGATGCGCCCGTGCAGCGAGTCGAGCTCGCGCTTGTCGGAGAGCAGCTTGACGATGATGATGGTGCTCGAGAAGGTCAGCGCCACCGCAACGTAGAGCGCCTCGAGGGGTTCGCGGCCCAGCGCCACCACGATGCCGAAGCCGATCACGATGGTGAAGGCGAGCTGCCCCAGGCCCGTGGCCAGTGCCACCGGACCGATGTGGCGCACGTGCTGCAGGTCGAGTTTCAGGCCCACCGCGAACAGCAGCACCGCCACCCCCATCTGGGCGAGCAGGTCGAGGGGGTCATGGGCGCTCACCAGCCCCAGAACCGAGGGGCCCGCCACCAGGCCGACGGCCATGTAGGCGATCAGCACCGGCTGACGCAGTCGGACGAACACCGCTCCCGCCACCGCGCTTGCCAGCAGGACGAGGGCGAATTCCTGGAATGGGTGGGTCACTGGTGCGGTCTCCCTCTCGCTGCGCGCAGTGCCAGCTTCTCGAGTTCCAGCAGTACAAGAACCGCGACGCCGGCAGCCACGATCGCGGCCAGCGTGCGAAGGTCCAGCGGCCGAGTGTCGAACAGCACCTGCATGAAGGGTGCGTAGGTGAACAGCGCCTGGAGCACCGCGACGGCGCCCACCGCCAGCAGCACGCGCGGCGTGCCGCGAACCCCGCGCAGCGTGAACGAAGGCGCCTTCAGGAAGCGCACGCTGAACAGGTAGAACACTTCCATGGCCACGAGGGTGTTCACGGCCACGGTGCGCGCTTCCTCCACCGGGACGCCGCGCCCCAGCGACCACTCGAACATGCCGAAGATGCCTGTCAGGAAGAGCGTCGATACCAGCACGATGCGCCAGGCCAGAAAGCCGTTGATGATGGGCTCGCCCGGGGGACGGGGCGGGCGGCGCATGATGTCGGCCTCGGGAGGCTCGAAGGCCAGCACCATGGCAAGCGCCACCGAGCTGACCATGTTCACCCACAGCACCTGTGCGGGCAGGATCGGAAGTGCCACGCCGACCAGTACCGCCGCGAGCAGGCTCAGCGATTCGCCGCCGTTGACGGGCAGCAGGAAGGTCACCGTCTTGCGCAGGTTGTCGTAGACGGTGCGGCCTTCCTCCACCGCGCAGGCGATGGAGGAGAAGTTGTCGTCGGCGAGAACCATCGCACCGGCCTGCCGGGCCGCATCGGTGCCCTTGCGGCCCATGGCAACCCCCACGTCGGCCTGCTTGAGCGCGGGCGCGTCGTTGACGCCGTCGCCGGTCATGGCCACCACCTCGCCCTCCGCCTGCAGGGCGCGTACCAGGCGCAGCTTGTGCTCGGGACTGGCGCGGGCGAACACCTCGGTGTCGCGCACCCGCAAGCGCAGGGTGGCTTCGTCGAGCGTCTCGATGTCAGGGCCGGTCAGCGCCCGGGGCGCATCGCCCATGCCAAGCTGGCGGGCAATGGCCACGGCCGTGGCGGCGTGGTCGCCGGTGATCATGCGCACGCCGATGCCGGCCTCGCGACAGCGGGCCACGGCCGACACGGCCTCCTCTCGCGGCGGGTCGATGATGCCCACGATGCCGAGCAGTTCCAGGTCGCGGGTCGCCTCGGCGTGGTGAAGCCGCTCCGGCGGGCGCGCGAAGCGGCGCCGGGCGAGCGCCAGCACGCGGCGGCCCGCGCCGGCCTGCGCATGCACGCGCCCCTGCCACGCGTCCAGGTCGAGCGGCACCGCCTGGCCTGCCGGTCCCACGGCCCCGGAGCACATGGCGAACACCCGCTCCGGCGCGCCCTTCACCAGCAGCAGCCCGCCGCCGCCGGGCTCGTCGTGCAGGGTCGCCATGTAGCGGTGCTCCGATTCGAAGGGCAGCACGTCCAGGCGCGGCAGGCGCCAGCCTTGTTCCTCGGCCTCGAGCCCGGTCTTCCAGGCCAGCGTGAGCAGGGCGCCCTCCGTGGGATCACCGGCGAGCGTCCACTGGCCGTCGGCGCCCTCCCGCAGGCTCGCGTCGTTGCACAGCGCGCCGGCCTCGGCGAGCGCGCGCAATGCCGGGGCACGCCGTGCAAGCTCGGCCGGGTCCACCGGCTCGCCGTCGAGCGCCAGTGTGCCCTCCGGGGAATAGCCGGCACCGCCCAGGCACAGCAGATGGCCCTCCACGGCGGCTTCCTGCACCGTCATCTCGTTGCGGGTCAGGGTGCCGGTCTTGTCGGAGCAGATCACCGTCACCGAACCGAGCGTCTCCACCGCCGGCAGTCGCCGGATGACGGCGTTGCGGCGCGCCATGCGCTGGACGCCGATGGCCAGCGCGATGGTCATGATCGCCGGCAGGCCCTCGGGAATCGCAGCCACCGCCAGGCCTACGGCGGCCATGAACATGTCCACCGGGTCGAATCCCCGCACGAGGGTACCGAAGGCGAACAGCAGCGTGCCCACGGCCAGGATCACGCCGGTGAGCACGCGGCCGAACTCCGCCATGCGCCGCACCAGCGGCGTGCTGCCCGTCTCGACGGTCTCGAGCAGCCGGCCGATGCGGCCGATCTCGGTGCCCGTGCCCGTGGTCACCACCACGGCACGGGCCTGGCCGCGGGTGACCAGCGTGCCCGCGAAACCCAGGCAGGTGCGGTCGCCCAGCGCAGCGGCGGCGTCCACCGGATCGGTGCCCTTGTCCACGGGCACCGACTCGCCGGTGAGCGCGGCCTCGTCCACGCTCAGGTTGCGCGCGGCGATCAGGCGCACGTCGGCAGGCAGGCGATCGCCCGAGGCCAGCAGCACCACGTCGCCGGGGACGAGTTGCGCGGCGTCGAGGTCTGCCGGATGGCCGTCGCGCACCACGGTGGCACGGGGCGCCAGCAGGTGGCGTATCGCCTGCAGCGCCTTCTCCGCCTTGCCCTCCTGCAGGAACCCGATCAGGGTGTTGAGTGCCACCACCGCCACGATCACGCCGGCGTCCACCCAGTGCTCGAGCGCCGCCGTCACCGCCGCGGCGGCGAGCAGCACCAGGATCAGGACGTTGTTGAGCTGCCGCAGCAGACGCCGCAGGGCGCCGGGTGACACGGCCTCGGGCAGGCGGTTGGGACCATGCCGGCGCAGCCGCCGTGCAGCCTCGGCTCCCGCCAGGCCCTCGGCCGAAGTGCCGAGCGCGGCGAGCGCCTCGGCATCGCCGAGCGCATGCCAGGGTGTCGTGGTGGTGTCGATCCCGCATTCACCCACGCGCGGCGTGGTTGCTCGCTGCTGCATCATCTCCCCTGTCGCCAGCCGGCTGCCTCGCAGTGGAGTTGCGCTGGCGCGCGCGGGTTCCGTCGCAGCGTTTGACCAGGGTCAATGCAAGCGGATGTCGCGGCCATTCCCTGGCGCGGGTTATCGTTCGCACCGAGCCGAACCGATGAACCACCGCGCGATGGACAGCTCTTCCGCACCGGGGCCGCACCGCGACCCCATCGCCAGCCTGCGCGACGTGGAGTTCGCCTGGCCCGGGGCGCCGGCGCCGCTGCTGCGCATCGAGGCCTTCGAGGTGGGGCGCGGGGAGCGCGTGTTCCTGCGTGGTCCGAGCGGCAGCGGCAAGTCGACGCTGCTCAACCTGATCGCCGGTGTGGCCGTGCCGCGCGCCGGCAGCGCGCGGCTCCTCGGGCATGCGCTGTCGGGCCTCGCGCCGGCCCGGCGGGACGCGCTGCGGGCCGACCACGTGGGCTTCGTGTTCCAGTGGTTCAACCTGATCCCCTACCTCAGCGTGGTGCAGAACGCGCTGCTGCCATGCCTGTTCTCGGAGCGCCGGCGGGCCCGCGCGGCGGGTGCGGCAGGGAGCCCCGAGTCCGAGGCGCGGCGGCTGCTGTCGCGCCTGGGACTGGAGGATCCGGGCCTGCTGTCACGGCCGGTGACGGCGCTCAGCGTGGGCCAGCAGCAGCGCGTGGCCGTGGCCCGTGCGCTGGTGGGCGCACCCGAGCTGGTGATCGCCGACGAGCCCACCTCGGCACTGGACGCCGAGGCCCGCGACGCCTTCCTCGAGCTGCTGCTGCGGCAGTGCGACGAAAGTGGTGCGGCCCTGGTGTTCGTGAGCCACGATGCCTCGCTGGCCGGGGCCTTTCACCGCAGCGTGTCCATGGCGGAACTCAACGGTGCCTGAGCACCGGGGCGGGCGGCCCGCATGATCCTCGCGCTGGCGCTGCGCAGCGTTCGCAATCGCGCGGTCACGGTCGGCCTGACCGTGCTGTCCATCGCGCTGGCGGTGCTGCTGCTGCTGGCGGTGGAGCGGTTGCGCAGCGAGTCGCGCGATGGCTTCGCGGCAACGGTGTCGGGCGTGGACCTGATCGTGGGCGCACGCAGCAGCCCGGTGCACCTGCTGCTGTCCTCCGTGTTCCGGATCGGCAATGCCACCAACGCCATCGCCCCGGCGAGCTGGCGGGTGGTGGCCGCGCGCCCGGAGGTGGCCTGGACGATTCCCGTGTCGCTCGGGGATTCCTACCGGGGCTACCGCGTGGTGGGGACCACGGGCGCGTACTTCGAGCACTTCCGTTTCGCGGGCGATCGCCGGCTCGCCTTCGCCGCGGGCGGGGCTTTCTCGGGCGAGCACGATGCGGTGCTCGGCGCCGAGGTGGCGCGGCGCCTCGGCCAGGGGGTGGGCGAGCGCATCGTCATCGCCCATGGGGCGGGGGAGGTGAGCTTCACGCAGCACGAGGACAGCCCGTTCACCGTGACCGGCGTGCTCGCGCCCACCGGCACGCCGGTCGATCGCGGCGTGTACGTGAGCCTGCGCGGGCTGGACACCGTGCACGCCGCGGTGAACGCTACGATGCCGGCCGACCCGCTGGCCACCGCCATGGCGCGTCGCCCTGCCCACGACCCGCACGACCACGACGACGACCACGATGCGCTGGCCGGTGGCATCACCGCGGTGTTCGTGGGCCTCAAGAACCGCGCCGCGGCGCTGGCGGTGCAGCGCGCGTTGAACGAGCATCCCGGCGAGCCCCTCACCGCCATCCTGCCCGGCGTGACGCTGCAGGAGGTGTGGGAGATCACCAGCGTGGTGGAGCGCACGCTGTTCGCGGTGTCGCTGCTGGTGGTGCTGGTGGGTCTCGGCGGCATGCTGGTGGCGCTGCTCACCAGCCTGGGGGAACGCCGCCGCGAGATGGCGATCCTGCGCTCGGTGGGAGCACGACCCGCGCACGTGTTCGGGCTGATCCTCGGCGAGGCTGCGCTGATCACGATCGCGGGCATCGTGCTCGGCGTGCTCGCGCTCACCGGCGCGCTGGCGATCGGGCAGGCGTGGATCGCCGCCCGTTTCGGACTGTTCCTTCCGGTAGCATGGCCGTCGCTGCACGAGCTGGCGCTGCTCGCCGGCGTGGCGGCAGCGGGCATGCTCATCGGCCTGGTGCCCGCGTGGCGCTGCTACCGCCAGTCGCTGGCCGACGGCATGACCATCCGCATCTAGGCGTACTCACCATGAAGCTTCGACGATTCGCGCTCGCCGCGGTCCTGTGGAGCGCGCTGGCCGCGCTGCCCGCCGCGGCACAGACCGCCCGCACCATCCAGTGGCAGGATCTCGCGCCCAAGGCCGCGCTCTTCGACGACCCGTTCGAGAAGCTCAGCCGCGAGCAGCTGTTCGCGCTCGCGGACGTGGCTGGCGTGCGCGATCGCCGCGCGCGCGGCGACAAGGGGATCTCCGCCGAGGAACTGGCGCGCGAGCAGGCTGCCGCGAAGAAGCTCGCCGCCGAGGGAGTGGACGTGGACGGGCTGCTCGCGAAGCGCAAGGAGATCGTGGCCAGGCGCAAGGCGCAGGGCGAGGCGGTGAACACCGCGCTCAACGGCCAGGAGGTGCGCCTGCCCGGCTACCTGCTGCCGCTGGAGATCAGCGGCAAGAAGGTCACCGAGTTCCTGCTCGTGCCCTGGGTGGGGGCCTGCATCCACACCCCGCCCCCGCCACCCAACCAGATCGTGCACGTGCGGCTCGACAAGCCCTGGGAGATGGGCGGGCTGTTCACACCGGTGTGGGTCACGGGCCGCCTGTCGGCCGGCGCGGTGACGAAGCAGCTCACGCTCGTGGATGGCAGCGCCGACATCGAGATCGGCTACAGCATCCGCGCGAGCGGCGTGGAGACCTACAAGGAACCGTGAGGACGCCGCCGGCTACTTGAAGGCCGGAAGTCCTGCCACCGCGCCCGGGCTTCCGGGCACGTGCTCGTGGGGCGCGGGCTTGTTGAGCACCGCGCTCACCCGAAGGCTCTGCACGCCCGCCTCGCGCACGTCCACCCGCAGGTTGGCCAGCGCGCGGAACTTCAGTTCGTCCGGATACCAGACGGTGAGGGTGCTCGTGTCGCCATCGATGGCGAGCGTCACCGACAGCGCATTGGACTGGACCTGCCGCCAGCCGTCGCGCAGCGTGGCGAAGGTCGCGCTCACCAGCGGCTCGCCATCGAGTTCAACGACGAGGGTGGTGTCGTGGGTGGTGCCGCCCACCTTGGTGACGGTGGCGGCGCGGAACCAGCCGGCGCCGAGGATCTGCACGCCCGCGTTGTCGCCGTCGCGCGCGGAGCCGTGGTCGCGCTCGAGGGTGACGGCATCACCGCGCAGCACTTCCGCGCAGGCCATCGCGCCGCCCGGGGCGGTGGCGAGGCAGGCAAGGAGCAGCGCGACGGGCAGTCGAAGCGTCATGCATGCGGGGGGCGAGGGCATGTGCCCACTCTACACCCGCGGCGGATGCATGGCGTCGCCAACCGCCGCCGCGGACCTGCCGCGCCGGCGGCGAAGCACCGCGATGATCGCCAGCGCCAGCGGTCCGCCGTGCATCAGCAGGTCGAAGACGTCGATGGGTCGGCGCAGCTCGCCGGCGGCGAGCATGCGCAGCTTCTGCAGCAGGTGAGGCTCGGGCGCGAGCGGCGCGAGCGCCAGCAGCACCGCGGGAATGGCGAGCCAGGTGAAGGGGATGCGATCGAGCCAGCGCATGGGCGTTCCTGTGGGAAGCAACGCCTCGATGGTCGCGGCCCGGGCGGGCCGGCGTCGGTGACGGGAGTCACGCGCCGGCGGCCGGGGGAGAGGCTAGCGGCGCGGTGCGCCGGGGCGATGGCCGCCGGAGGGCGCGCCGCCGGGGCGTTCGTCCTTGTGGCGGAAATTGATGCGGCCCTTGGTCATGTCGTAGGGCGACATCTCCAGGGTGACGCGGTCGCCCGCGAGGATGCGGATGCGGTGCTTGCGCATCTTGCCCGAGGCGTAGGCCGTGACCTCGACGCCGTTGGTGAGCGTGACGCGGAAAAGGGTGCTGGGCAGGACTTCGCTGATGACGCCTTCGAGTTCGACGAGTTCTTCCTTGGCCATGGAGTTCCTTGGAGTGTGCTGCACGCAAAGCGCACGAGCCCGGCAGGGCCGGGCTCGTTGCGGTCGGACGGGCGTTGCCGCCCGTCCTGCGGGCTTTAGAGCGCCTTCAGGTTGATGGCCGAAACCCGGCCGTCACGGCCGCGCTCCAGCTCGAATTCCACCTTCTGGTTCTCGTTCAGGCCGGGCAGGCCCGAGCGCTCCACGGCCGAGATGTGGACGAACACGTCCTTCGATCCGTCCTGCGGGGCGATGAAGCCGAAGCCCTTGGTTGCATTGAAAAACTTCACGGTGCCAGTATTCATGGATGGTCCTCCTTGCTGGCGTTGCCGCGCCCGAGCATGGGTTGGCGGCATCAAACGACCGATCGGGGAGAGACCGCTGGCATCCGGGAGGATGCAGGGCAGAAACAGCCGCGACGAATGTTCGATGTCCAACAGTATGGAGGCGCCGGCCCCGAATCACAAGGACGGCCGGTGCGCAAGGGGGTCGCGGGCCCTCCCGCAAGGGTCCAGGGACGGATACAGTGCCGGTCCTCCGAACCTAGAGCGAGACCGCCATGCGCCGCCGTTTCCTGATCTCCACCCTGCTCGCCGCCGCCGTCCCGGCGCTCGCCCAGGAGGCGGCACCGCGGCCGCCGTCCGCCATCTACGGCGTGATCTTCGGCGTGCTGTTCGACGAGGCCGGCAACGTGCGCCAGCTGCGCGTCATGCGCGTGTTCGAGCCGCGCCGGGGCAACACCGACCCGGTGGAGGTGGAGGTGCCGGAACGCTACGTGGCGGCGGTCAAGAAGATGCTGGAGACCCCGCGCTACCGCCCCCGGCCCGAGGCCATCAAGCCCGAAGAGGTGTACGCGTACTTCTTCTACGACCCGGCGCAGCCCGACCGGGCCGACCTCGACCCCCGGCCGAAGCAGCGCTGAGTCGCCCGGCGAGGGAATTCCTCCGGCGCCGTCCCGGAAATCCGCCCGGGCCGGGAGGCCCCACGATTCCTGGCGCCTCGGGGCCGGCCGGCCCTAAGCTCGCGGCGCGCCCGGTGCGGAACCACACCCGGTCCGCATCGCTCCCAGTGTTCCGGCGGGTGCCAACGGCCAGCCGCCACCGTCCAGATGCCATCGAAAGGAAATCCATGAAGCGCGTACCGGTCCTCGCCCTGCTGTCCCTGTTTGCCGTGCCCGCGTTCTCCCAGAGCCTCGACATCCCGAAGACCAAGGTGTCCATGGAGCAGTGCCTCCAGACGGTGCTCGCCCGCTACCCCGGCAAGGTGAAATCGGTGGAACTGGAGATCGAGCGCGGCGTGCCCTACTACGAGTTCGAGATCACCACCCTGCTCGACGGCCATACCTGGGAAGCCGAGTGCAACGCCGACACGGGCGCCATCAGCAAGGTCGAGCGCGACGTGAAGGCCGACGACCCCGCCTTCACGAAGGTGGCTCGCATCAGCGCCGCCGAGGCCATGAAGATCGCCCTGGCGAAGGTGCCCGGCCAGCCCAAGGAGATCGAGTACGAGGTCTCGCCCGACGGCCGTGCGTGGTACGAATTCACCATCATCGGCAAGAACGGCGCCACCACCGAGGTGATGGTGGACGCGGCCACCGGCGCCGTGATCGGCACCGAGGGCGAGGCCGACGAGCAGGAGATCTACCGCATCGGCGGCGACGACTGAACACCGGGGGCCGCTCCGGACCCGCGCACCCCGCGTCCGAAACCCGGACCGAAACCCGGGTCGCAAGGGGTTTTCCCTCACGGAATCAGCGGAATCAGGGTCGCAGGGGATTTTTGGCGTGGATCACGGGTTGCAGTGGTCGCAGTCGGCGGGATCCGCCGTTTCCCGCGGCAGCGGCCGGATCTCCTCGTGGCCGCAGCGGGTGCACTGCCAGCGTCGGGCCACGGGCAGGCGGGTGGGCTGGCCGCAATCGGCGCACGGCCGGCCCGGCACCGGGGCGACGGACCACCACCCGGGCGCGCCGCAGGACGGGCAGAGCGATTCCAGTCGCGCCGCAAGCTCTTCGGCTGCCCGGGCGATCATGGCCATGCGCGTGGGGTTTGCGTGGGCGCGCATGTCGGTTTCCAGCCACGCACGGCCCTGTCGGGCCAGGACCTGCGCCACCATGAGGGACAGCGACTCCTCGTCGCCGATGCCCTTCGCCACCGGCACCGCATCGGGCGCCGCCGACACCACCAGGGCGTGCGACGGGAAGCTCGCGGCGGCCGCGAACGCCGCGGCCTCGGCCCAGTCGCTGATCCATCCCTGGCGGTAGTTGGTTTCCGGACCGGCGGCGCTGGCGACGATCTCGAGGCCGCGTTCCCCGTCGATCCAGGCCAGCAGCTCCGTGTTCCACGCAGCCACGCCGAAGACGGGATCCGGACCGAAGCTGCCCTCGCTACCCATGCCCCACGGCAGGCCCGACAGCTGCATGGCCAGTTGCGCCTTGCTGCGCGCCGCCTCGAGCTGCGAACCCGCCCGTGGCACATCCCGGGTGAAGGTGCCCAGGCGGTCGGTGTCGTAGCCCTCGACGCGCAGCAGCCCGATGTCGAGCCGGGCGCGCAGTGGCGGCGCGATCACCGCCTCCTTGCCGTGCTGGGTGAGCAGCGCGGCGATGCCGCCGCGGTAGGGATGCCCCGGGTCGCTCAACGCCGTGCGAGCCGCCGCACCTTCGAGTCCGCTGCGGTGTCCACCGACACCAACTGATGCGGCAGGTGCTGGCGAGCCTCCTGCTGCAGATAATCGAAGAACGCCTGGGCCACCACCGAGAGCTGCTTGCTGCCTGCATGCACCACGTACCAGGCGCCCGGCAGGGGGAAGCCCTGCACGTCCAGCACGGCGATGTCGTTCTGCATGGGCTCGAGCGCCAGGGCGTGCTGGGAGATCACCGTCACCCCGAGGCCGCCGGCCACGGCCTGCTTGATGGCCTCGTTGGAGCCGATCTCCATCTTGGCCTGCAGTTCCACGCCGTGCTCGCGGAACAGCCGCTCCACCGCCAGCCGCGTGCCCGAGCCGCGCTCGCGCAGCAGCATGCGTTCGCGGGCGAAGCGCGCGAGCGGGATGTCGCTCTCCCGGGCAAGCGGGTGGTCCGCCTGGGAGATGGCCACCAGCGGATTCTCGAGGAAGGGATGGATGGCGATGTCGAAGTGCTGCGGCGGCATCGTCATGATATAGAGATCGTCCTCGCCGCGGGCGAGCCGCTCCACCACGGCGTCGCGGTTGGCCACCTCGAGGCGCACGTCGATGCCCGGATAGCGGTCGCAGAACGGGCCGAGCAGCCGGGGGATGAAGTACTTCGCGGTGGTGACGCAGGCCAGCCGCAGGCGGCCCTTCTTGAGGCCCTTCATGTCGGCCGCGGTCATCTCGAAGCGGCTCCAGGTGTCGAAGATCTCCCGGCAGGTCTTGAACAGCTCCTCGCCGATGTCGGTGAGGAAGATGCGCTTGCCGGTCTGCTCGAACAGCGGCTGGCCGATGGCATCGGCGAGCTGCTTGACCTGCATGGACACGGTGGGCTGGGAGAGGAACAGCTCCTCGGCGGCACGGGTGAAACTGCCCAGGCGGGCGACGGTCTCGAACACCTTCAGCTGGCGGAGCGTGACGTGCATCGGGCGGGCAGCCTGTGTTGGTCCATAGATAGACGGCTA
This sequence comes from uncultured Rhodocyclaceae bacterium, assembly GCA_964641005.1. Taxonomy (GTDB): domain Bacteria; phylum Pseudomonadota; class Gammaproteobacteria; order Burkholderiales. The sequence continues at coordinate 2,924 of CAZXJW010000013.1, read as the reverse complement.
TCGTGATCATCAGAATAAATCATTTCTCTTTATGCGTCTGCCTGCTTACATTGCGTTCCGGTCGCGAGGGTCGAGGACCTGTCGCAACCGGATTCGGCAGTAGCAGTAGGCAGTAGCGTTTCTCCCTGGCAAACGCGAACTTCCGGGCAGCCTCATCGGCTGCCCTTTTTTTTGCCCCTGCGGGCACGGACAATCCGGGCTCCCGCCCCGGCCGAGGATTGCGCCATGCTACGAACGCTTGCTGTCGCCCTTCTGATGTGTGCGACCACTGTCGCCCACACGGCCACGCTGTCTCAGCTCCGTGACTCGGAAGTGGCGGCCGCCCTGCGCCAGGCGCTGGAGATCGGCATCGACCAGTCCGTGCTGCGGCTCGGACAGGAGAACGGATTCCTCGGCAACGCGCAGGTGCGCATCCCGCTGCCGGACAGCATCCGCCAGGTGGAGGACCTCATGCGCAAGGTCGGTCTCGGTGGCCAGGCGGACGAGCTGGTGACCACCATGAACCGGGCGGCCGAGCAGGCCGTGCCCCAAGCCCGGGTGCTGCTGGGCAATGCGGCCCGCAAGCTCACCATCCAGGAAGCGAAGGACATCCTCACCGGCCCGCCGGATGCCGCCACGAAGTACTTCCGGGCACAAAGCGAGCAAGCGCTTACAGTCCGATTCCTTCCCATCGTCGCTCGAGAGACCAAGCGACTGAAGCTCGCGGACCTCTACAACCGCTTTGCCAACCGGGGTGTCGCCTTCGGGCTGGTGCGCGAGGAGGACGCGGACCTCGACGCCTACGTCACCCGCAAGGCCCTGGATGGCCTGTTCACCACCCTGGCCGAGGAGGAGAAGAAGGTCCGGGAGAATCCCCTCGACTCGGGCAAGCGACTGGTGAAGAAGGTGTTCGGGGCCGTCCTGCCCGAGTAGCCCCGGTGGATCCGGCGCTGTCGCTGGGCGGACTGTTCCTGTCCGCCTTCGTCTCGGCCACCCTGCTGCCGGGCGGGTCCGAGGTCGTGCTCTGGGCGGTGGTGCGGCAGGATGCGTCGCTGTTCTGGCCCGCCATCGCCGTGGCCACCACCGGCAACACCCTCGGCGGCATGAGTTCGTGGCTGATCGGACGGCTGATCCCCGCCCGGGAACCGATCCGGGGCCTCGGGTGGGTCCGGCGCTGGGGCAACCTCGCCCTGCTGCTGTCCTGGCTGCCCGTGGTGGGCGACGGCCTGTGCGTGGCCGCCGGCTGGCTGCGCCTGAACTGGCTCGGTTCCCTGGCCTGCATCGCCCTCGGCAAGCTGGCCCGCTACCTCGCCGTCGCCGCCCTCGCCTGACCCCCCTCGAAACCCCTTGCGAAGGGGTTTTCGTTTCGCGCGCAAAAACCCCTTCGCAAGGTGTTTTCGGCTTCAGTTCCGGAAAACTCCCTCGCAAGGGGATTTCCTGGTGCGTGACCATCGGGATATCGGGTCCGCGGAAGGGTTGTGCAGTGCCGCACTCCACGAGGGTGCCGGGGTCGAAAGGCCGATAGAATCCCCGCCATCCCCCTCCGGCCCGCCCCATGAACCTGCTCGACATCACGCCCGCGACCGCGCCGCGCCTGCGGGAGATCCCGTACAACTACACCTCGTTCTCGGACCGCGAGATCGTCATCCGCCTGCTCGGCGCCCATTGCTGGTCGCTGGTGGAGGCGCTGCGCGAGGAACGCCGAACCGGACGCTCGGCGCGCATGCTCTACGAGGTGCTGGGCGACATCTGGGTGGTGAGCCGCAATCCCTATCTCGAGGACGACCTGCTCGCCAACCGCAAGCGCAGGGTCGCGCTGGTGGAGGCGCTGCGCCATCGCATCCGCGAGATCGAGAAGCGCCGCACGGGCGACGATGCGCGCGTGGAGGAACTGCTCGAGGCCACCCGCAAGGCCGTGGATGGCTTCGAGGCCGGCTTCGAGCGCACCGCCTCGCTGCGCCGGCGGGCCCTTCGCCGCTTCACCCGCATCACGCGGCGCGACAACGTGGCTTTCGACGGCCTGGCGCGCGTGTCCCACGTGACCGACGCCACCGACTGGCGCGTGGAGTATCCCTTCGTGGTGCTCTACCCCGACACGGAGGAGGAAGTCGCCCCGATGGTGCGCGCCTGCATCGACCTGGGCCTCACCATCGTGCCGCGTGGCGGCGGCACCGGCTACACCGGCGGGGCCTGTCCGCTCACGCCGCTGTCGGCGGTGATCAACACCGAGAAGCTTGAGTCGCTCGGCGCCGTGGAACGCGTGGCCCTGCCCGGCGTGGCCGATCCGGTACCCGTGATCCGCTGCGGCGCCGGCGTGGTGACGCGCCGCGTGATGGACGCCGCCGAGGCCGCCGGCCTGGTGTTCGCCGTGGACCCCACCTCGGCGGACGCCTCCTGCATCGGCGGCAACGTGGCCATGAATGCCGGCGGCAAGAAGGCCGTGCTGTGGGGCACGGCCATCGACAACCTCGCCTCGTGGCGCATGGTGGACCCCACCGGCCACTTCCTCGAGGTCACGCGGCTGGACCACAACCTGGGCAAGATCCACGACGCGCCCGTGGCGCGCTTCTCCATCCAGAAGTACCGCGGCGACGGCACCACCCCCTTCGGCGAGCCGCGCATCCTCGAGATCCCCGGCGCGCGCTTCCGCAAGGAGGGCCTGGGCAAGGACGTCACCGACAAGTTCCTCGCCGGCCTGCCCGGGGTGCAGAAGGAGGGCTGCGACGGGCTGATCACCAGCGCCACCTTCATCCTTCACCGCATGCCCGCCCACGTGCGCACCGTGTGCCTGGAGTTCTTCGGACAGGTGCGCGATGCCGTGCCCTCCATCGTGGAGATCAAGCGCTACATGGACGGCAACCGCGGCGTGGTGCTGGCCGGCCTCGAGCATCTCGACGAGCGCTACGTGAAGGCCGTGGGCTACGCCACCAAGGCCAAGCGCGGGG
>CAZXJW010000012.1:16439-25275 GCA_964641005.1 uncultured Rhodocyclaceae bacterium | reverse complement strand
GCTTCGAGCACGTGGAGATGCAGTTCCTCTCCGACGTCTACCTGCGCTGCCCCGACTGCGACGGCACCCGCTACCGGCCCGAGGTGCTGGAGGTGAAGGTGGGCGGGCGCTCCATCGCCGACGTGCTCGAGCTCACCGTGGCGGAGGCGGTGAAGGTGTTCGCCTCGGACCGCGAGACGCTCGCGCGCCTCAAGCCGCTGGCCGACGTGGGCCTGGAGTACCTGCGCCTGGGCCAGCCCGTGCCCACGCTCTCCGGCGGCGAGGCGCAGCGCCTCAAGCTCGCGGGGCACCTGGCCGAGGCGGCGCTGGGGCAGTCCCAGCGCACCCTGTTCCTGTTCGACGAACCCACCACCGGCCTGCACTTCGAGGACATCGCCAAGCTGCTGCGCGCCTTCCGCCGGCTGCTGGACGCCGGCCACTCGCTGCTGGTGATCGAGCACAACCTGGACGTGATAGGCGCCTCCGACTGGATCGTGGACCTCGGGCCCGAGGGCGGCGACGCCGGCGGGCAGGTTGTGTGCGAGGGCACGCCCGCGGAGGTGATGGCGCATGCCACGTCCCACACGGGCAAGGCGCTGCGCGACTACCAGGCGGCGCTGGGCAAGCCGCTCGCCGCCGCCGCCGAGCCGCGCCTGGAGTACCGCCGCGTGGAGGCACCGCGCGCCATCCGCATCAGCCACGCCCGCGAGCACAACCTGCGCGACGTGAGCGTGGACATCCCGCGCCGCGGCTTCACGGTGATCACCGGGGTGTCCGGCTCGGGCAAGTCCACGCTCGCCTTCGACATCGTGTTCGGCGAGGGCCAGCGCCGCTACCTGGAATCGCTCAACGCCTACGCGCGACAGTTCGTGCAGCCCTCCTCGCGCCCGGACGTGGACGCCATCTCCGGCATCCCGCCCACCGTGGCCATCGAGCAGCGCACCAGCCGCGGCGGGCGCAAGAGCACCGTCGCCACCCTCACCGAGGTCTACCACTTCCTGCGCCTGCTGTTCATGAAGCTGGGCACCCAGCACTGCCCGAACGACGGCACGCCCATCGAGCCGCAGAGCGTGGACAGCATCGTGGCGCGGCTGATGCGCGACTACCGCGGCGTCCACGCGGGCGTGCTCGCGCCGCTGGTGGTGGCACGCAAGGGCTTCTACACCGACCTGGCCAAGTGGGCCCTGGGCAAGGGCTACCCCTTCCTGCGCGTGGACGGCGAGTTCCTGCCCACCGCGAAGTGGCCGCGGCTGGATCGCTTCAGGGAGCACACGCTGGAGCTGCCGGTTGCCGACGTGGTGATCGCGCCGGAGAACGAGGCACGCCTGCGCGAGGCCCTGGCCACCGCGCTGGAGCACGGCAAGGGCGTGGTGCACGTGATGGCGCCGCTGGACGGCCTGATGGAAGGCTCGGCGAAGGTGGAGACCCGTGTGTTCTCCACCAAGCGTGCCTGCCCCACCTGCGGCACGAGCTACCCGGAACTCGACCCGCGGCTGTTCTCCTTCAATTCCAAGCACGGCTGGTGCGACACCTGCTACGGCACGGGCCTGAAGATCTCCGGCTTCGACGAGGAGCAGACCGGCGAGGAGATCTGGTGGAACGAGTGGTTCGAGGGCGAGGCCCAGCCCTGCCCGGCCTGCGACGGCAGGCGCCTGAACCCGGTGGCGCTGAACGTGCGTTTCCGCGACCGCTCCATCGCCGACATGACGGCACAGGCGGCCGGCGACGTGCAGGCCTTCTTCGGCGCCCTGCGCCTGGAGGGCCGCGAACTGGAGATCGCCCGCGACATCCTCGCCGAGCTCGAGAGCCGCCTGGGCTTCCTGCAGGACGTGGGGCTGGGCTACCTCGCGCTGGACCGCTCGGCGCCCACGCTCTCGGGCGGCGAGGCGCAGCGCATCCGCCTCGCCGCGCAACTGGGGTCCAACCTGCAGGGCGTGTGCTACATCCTCGACGAGCCCACCATCGGCCTGCACCCGCGCGACAACCGCATCCTGCTGGACACCCTGGACAAGCTCGAGGCCAAGGGCAACACCCTGCTGGTGGTGGAGCACGACGAGGACACCATCCGCCGCGCCGACCACGTGATCGACCTCGGTCCCGGCGCGGGCTCCTGCGGCGGGCACGTGGTGGCACAGGGCGATGCGGCTGCCCTCATGGCGGCGCCCGATTCGATCACCGGCCGCTTCCTGCGCGAGCCGCTGCGCCATCCGCTCCAGCCCCGCCGCCCCGTGGCCAAGGACACGCCCTCGGTGGAGGTGCTGGGCGCGAGCCTGCACAACCTCAAGGACGTGGACGTGCGCATCCCGCTGGGCCGGCTGACCGTGGTGACGGGCGTGTCCGGCTCGGGCAAGTCCACGCTCGCCCGCGACGTGCTGCTCACCAACCTCGTGCACATCGTATCGGAAGGGCGCAGGAAGCGCGGCCCCGGCAGCTTCCTGGGCTGCCGCGAAGTGCGCGGCGCAGAGGGCGTCGGCCGCGTGCTCGAGGTGGACCAGACCCCCATCGGCAAGACGCCGCGTTCCTGCCCCGCCACCTACGTGGGCTTCTGGGACCAGATCCGCCGCCTGTTCGCCGGCAGCACCGAGGCGCGCATGCGCGGCTTCGAGGCCGGCCGCTTCAGCTTCAACACCGCCGGCGGGCGCTGCGAGGAGTGCGAGGGCCAGGGCATCCGCAAGATCGAGATGAGCTTCCTGCCCGACGTGAAGGTGCTGTGCGACGCCTGCGGCGGCCGGCGCTTCAACCGCGAAACCCTGGCCGTGCAGTGGAAGGGCCGGTCCATCGGCGAGGTGCTGCAGATGAGCGTGGACGACGCGGTGGAGTTCTTCTCCGCCCACGGCGCGATCCACCACGCCCTGCGCCTGCTCCAGGACGTGGGCCTGGGCTACCTCACCCTGGGACAGCAGAGCCCGACGCTGTCAGGCGGCGAGGCGCAGCGCATCAAGCTGGTGACCGAGCTATCCAAGGTGCGCCCGGACCAGGCCGACGCGGGCAACCGCCCGGGCCGCGCCGGCGCGAAACAGCACACCCTCTACGTGCTGGACGAGCCCACGGTGGGCCTGCACATGGCCGACGTGGAGCGCCTGATCCGCGTGCTGCACCGGCTGGTGGACGCGGGCAACACGGTGGTGGTGATCGAGCACAACCTCGACGTGTGGGCCGAGGCGGACTGGATCGTGGACCTCGGGCCGGAGGGCGGGGATCGCGGCGGAGAGGTGGTCACCCAGGCACCCCCGGAGGCGCTGGCGACGCGCGCGGCGCAGTCCCACACGGGCAGGGTGCTGGCGGAGTTCCTGGAGGCGCGCGGGGCGTCACGCTGAGCGGAAGAGGCGCAGTCCCCGCGGTTCCATCCGCACCAATGGAACCGTCAGTGCCAGCGGCGGGCGGATCGCGGGCTCAGCGCGCCACCGCCGCGATGCATTCCACCTCCACCCGCGCGCCCAGCGCGAGGCCGTTCGCGCCGAGGGCGCTGCGCGCAGGATAGGGACTGCTGAAGAAGGTCTTGTAGACCTCGTTGAACGCGGCCCACTCGCTGATGTCGGCCAGCATGACGGTGCACTTCACCACGTCTCGCAGGGAGAAGCCGTTGGCCTCGAGCGAGATGCGGATGTTCTCCATCGTCTGGCGCGCTTCCTCCTTCATCCCGCCCGGCACCAGCTTGAGCGTCCCTGGCTGCACGCCGATCTGGCCCGACAGGTAGAGCGTGTTGCCCACGCGCACGGCCTCGGAGAAGGGCAGCGTGGTGGGCAGCACCTTGCCCGAGTTGAGGAACTGGATGCGGTCGGCGCCGTGATCGTCCGCAGGCGCGAGCGCGGGAGCGCCCGCGGTCAGCGCCGCGCACAGGGATGCGGCCAGGAACCTTTGCATGGTCCGTGTCTCCGGAGGAAGGTACGGACAGTGTGCATCGGTCCTACTGCGTGCGTCGAGCCACCTCCCGCTGCCCCTGCTCGACGGCTGCATCGGCCTTGCGGTCGGCGTCGCGCACCTCCACGGTGAGGCGCGGGATGCGCCCCGTGAAGCGCGACCGCTGCTCGGCGCCGATGGCCTCCACCACGGGTGTGCCCAGGTCGATGCCCACGTCGGCGGTCTCGTCGGCCGAGAAGATCATGGGCTGAGTGTGCTCGATGCGGCCCCGGGCCACCTGCGCGTCGTTCACGAACAGCGTGCCCGTGCCACCCTTGCCCAGCCCGCCGCCGTCGTAGGCGAAGTCGAAGCGCACGGTCACCTTGCCTTGCGGCAGCTTGTCCCTGGCGGCGATGGAGAAACGCTTCAGTCCCAGGAAGTTGTAGTCGTAGGCCGGGACGCCGTCCTTCACGTACAGCGACCATCCACCGAAGCGCCCGCCCTGGGCGATGAGCGTGCCGTGCCCGCCGCCGGCCGGCACCTCGATCTCGGCGGTGACCGACTTGGACTTGTTCTTCACGTTGATGAACACGTTCTCCATCATGCCGGCCATGCCTTCGGCGAGCGTGAGGGAGGTGCGGCCGCGCATCAGGTCGGGCCGTCCGACCGCCTCGGACAGGGCACGTTCGAACACCCGGTCGTCCAGGGGAAGCACGTGGCGGATCTCGGCCTCGTGCATGAACAGCGCCTGCAGTTCCGCCAGCTTCGCCGGATTGCGGGCGGACAGGTCGTCGACCAGGCTGAAATCGGTGCGGGTGTCGTAGAGTTCCCAGACATCGCTCTCCAGCGGCCGACGCGGCTTCGCCTCCCACGGGGCACGATGGATGGTGCGTGCCAGCCAGCCCTCGTGGTAGATGGCACGGTTTCCGGCCACCTCGAAGTACTGTGTCACGTGCCGCTCGGGCGCCTTGGCATCGTCGAAGCTGTAGACCAGGCTCGTGCCTTCCATCGGGATCTGGGGCGTGCCGTTCACCACCTTCGGCTCGGGCAGGCCCGCGGCCTCGAGGATGGTGGGCGCGATGTCGATCACGTGGCCGAACTGGGTGCGGATGCCGTTCTTCGCGCGGATCCCCTTCGGCCAGTGCACCACCATGCCGTTGCGGGTGCCGCCGAAGTCCGAGGCCACCTGCTTCATCCATCCGAACGGCGAGTTGAACGCCACCGCCCAGCCGGCGGACATGTGCGGATAGGTGTCCGGGTCGCCCCACTTGTCGATCAGCTTGACCAGGTCGGCCACCTGCTCCTGCACGCCGTTGAAGTAGGTGTACTCGTTGAACATTCCGTTCTGGCCGCCCTCGCCGCTGGTGCCGTTGTCACCCGCGATGTAGAACACCAGCGTGTTGTCGGCCTGGCCCATCTCCTTCACCGACTCGAGCATGCGGCCGATCTCGTGATCGGTGTATTCCATGAAGGCCGCGAACACCTCGGCCTGTCGCGCGAACAGGCGCTTCTCGTCGGGGGAGAGCCGGTCCCATTCACGGATGACCTCCGGCCTGGGCGCGAGCTTCGTCCCGGGCGGCACGATGCCCATGGCGATCTGGCGCTGCAGGGTCTGCTCGCGAATGCTGTCCCAGCCCTGGTCGAAGCGGCCCTTCCAGCGCTCGATCCAGGCCTTGGGCACGTGGTGCGGGGCATGCACGGCACCCGGCGCGAAGTACACGAAGAACGGCTTGTCCGGCGTCATGGCCTTCTGGAACTTCATCCACGACACCGCGCGGTCCGTCATGTCGGTCATGAAGTGGTAGTTCGGGTCGGCGGGCAGTTCCACGGCGGTCACGCCGTTGAACAGGAACGGCGCCCACTGGTTGGTCTCGCCACCCACGAAGCCGTAGAACTTGTCGAAGCCCTGGCGCGTGGGCCAGCGGTCGGAGGGACCGGAGACGTTTGCCTCCCACACGGCGGTCTCGTGCCACTTGCCGAAGGCCGCGGTGCTGTAGCCGTTCAGGCGCAGCATCTCCGCCAGCGGCGCCGTGGCGTTGGGGATCTGCCCCGTGGCGCCCGGGAAGCCCGTGGCCATCTCGGTGATGAAGCCCATGTTCACCGTGTGATGGTTGCGTCCGGCCTTGAGCGCGGCGCGCGTGGGCGAGCACAGGGCGGTGGTGTGGAAGTTGGTGTAGCGCAGGCCGCCCGCGGCGAGCCGGTCGAGGGTGGGCGTGGTGATGGGGCCGCCGAAGCCGCTCACGGCCCCGAAGCCCACGTCGTCCACCAGCACGATGATCACGTTGGGCGCGCCCGCCGGGGCCCGCACGTCGAAGTTGGGCGGCATCTTCGCGTTGCGGACGTCGAGCTCCTTGAAGGTGGGGCGCGGCGGTTCCTGGATCGGCAGGACGGTGCGATCGAGGCCGCCGGCGCCCGAGGGCAGGGCGGGCAGGGCAAGAACCGCGGCGAGGACGGCGCCCCGGAGAATTCGGTGTCGAATGGCTTGCATGGGTGCTCCCGGTGGAATCTCGTGGCTCTGCGACGGTGCAGGGTCGCGGCGGTCGGCGACGCTTCAGACACCCCGAGCCGCCTACATCGTGCCACCGCCCCGGCCCGGGGACTTGACCGATTGCGCCATGCACCCTTGCGTCCGGGACGGAGTATCGTCCCCGTGGATGCGCGCCGCCCCCCAACCGTAACCCGGAGAACCGCCGTGAACGCCACCCTTTTTCGCGCCCTGCTCGCGCCATTGCTGCTGCTCGCGTCGCTGGGCTCTCCACCGGTGGCGGCAGCCGACGACGAACTGCTCGGCATCAACGACATCGCCCTGCCCTTCGACAACCCCGAGGCCCTCGAACTGGGCAAGCAGCGCTTCGGCGAGAAGTGCGGCGGGTTCTGCCATGGCAGCGGCGGAAAGGGCGGCCGCGGGCCCTGCCTGATCTGCAACCGCTTCAAGCACGGCGGCCGCGCCTCCGACCTGGTGCGCAACATCGGCCAGGGCATCGCCGGCACGCCCATGGGCGCCTTCGGCGAGGTGTTCACCCGCGACGAGATCCTCGCCGTGGTGGCCTACCTTCGCTTGGAACAGAAGAAGAAGCTCACCTCCGAGCAGTGAACGTGCACTGCCTGCGCACACCCGAGGACCGCTTCGAGGACCTGCCCGGCTGGCCCTGGGCGCCGCGCTGGCTGGACGACCTGCCCGGCCTGGAAGGCGTCCGGGTGCACTACGTGGACGAGGGCCGGGGTGCCAACGGGACGGCGCTGTGCCTGCACGGCAACCCCACCTGGTCCTACCTCTACCGGCACATGATCCCGGTGTTCCTGCGCGCGGGACTGCGGGTGGTGGCGCCGGACCTGCCCGGGTTCGGCCGTTCCGACAAGCCGGCGCAGGACGCCGACCATGGTTTCCTGCTCCACCGCGGCATGCTGCTCGATTTCGTGGCGCGGCTCGACCTGTCACGCATCACCCTGGTATGCCAGGACTGGGGCGGCATCCTCGGGCTGACGCTGCCCCACGCCATGCCGGAGCGCTTCGAGCGCCTGCTGGTGATGAACACCACCTTCGGCACCGGCGAGACGCTCAGCGAGGGTTTCGTGCAGTGGCGCGACTACGTGCGGCGCACGCCGGACCTGGCCGTGGGCCGGCTGCTGGCGCGCGGCAAGCCCGAACTCACGCAGTCCGAGCAGCGCGCCTACGACGCCCCCTTTCCCGATGCCTCGTACAAGGCGGCGTTGCGCGCCTTTCCCGAGCTGGTGCCGGCCCACCCGGATGCCGGCGGTGCCGCCGAGTCCCGGGCGGCGGCGGCCTTCTTCGAGAGCCAGTGGAAGGGCGACGCCTTCATGGCCATCGGCATGCGCGATCCGGTGCTGGGCCCGCCCGTGATGCGGGCGCTGGCCGCGCGCATCCGCGACTGCCGCGAGCCGATGGAGGTGGCGGACGGGGGCCACTTCGTGCAGGAATGGGGTGAGCCGATCGCCCGCGCGGCCATGGAGGCCTTCGGCCTGGCCGCCCGCTGATCCGCACCGGTTTCGGCGCGAAGCTTGCATGGCCGGTGGCCATGTCCTGCCGTTCCGCCCGCTTCCCCCGCGCCGCCGCCCTGGTGCTGATCCTGGCCGCCGGCCTCGCCCTGCCCGCCGGCGCCGCCATCTACCGCTGGGTGGACGCCGACGGCCGCATCCACTACACCGATATCCTGGTGGGCAGCGAGCGCATGGACGGCTACGACGAGGGCTCGCTCGCGGCGATGCTGGCCAGCGCAGGCTGGTGAGGCCGGTCTCGCAACGATTCGAAACGCGCTGGCGCATAATCGCGCCCTTTCGCGCGTCGAGCCCGGCGCGCGTGCCCCACGAGACGGCTGCAAGGCCCCCACCGAAAGGCCCTGGATTGTTCCCGCGTTCGACCGCGCTCCCGTGGGGCGCAGTGCTGCGGTTGCTGCCCGCTTGCGCCAGCCTCGCCGCCCCCGACCCGGCGCCCGTGCCGGCCCCGCCGCCGCCCGCCGACTACACCCGCAAGCTCGACCCCACCGACTTCCGCACCCGCTTCGAGATGCGCCACGAGTTCCAGGCGCTGCAGGGCGGCGCCGAGCGCACCTACACCTATCCGCGGCTGGACTACGCCTTCAGCAAGACGCTGCAGCTGCGCATCGAGACGCCCTTCGCCACCTTCGATCCCAAGGTCCAGGGCCAGCCGGGCGCCTCGGGCTCGGGCGACCTCAACGTGCGCCTGGCGTACCGGGCCATGCGCACGGCCGACTACGCGCTGATCGCCGGCGTGGAGACGGCCTTCAACACCGCCGACGACCGCAACTACGGCTACGGCAAGAACGTGGTGGCGCCCTTCGCCTTCATGTCCTTCGACGCACCGAAGCTTCGCACCACCTTCTTCCCCGGGCTGCAGCACTACTTCTCGGTGTCGGGCGACCCCACGCGGCGCGACGTGAACTACACCAACGCGCGCTTCTTCATCCTCACCCGCTGGCCGGGCAACTTCTACACCGGCATCGAGAACTCGCTGTTCATCGACCACGAGCGCAACAAC
>CAZXJW010000012.1:12845-16429 GCA_964641005.1 uncultured Rhodocyclaceae bacterium | reverse complement strand
GCCGTGTGGGGCCGCCCGGGCGTGGGTCTGCTCGGCGACTCGCTGCCGTGGGTCTACAACTGGAACTTCGAGGTGGGGGTGCGCTACCTGTTCGACTGAGGCGGCGCCGCACGCCTCATGCGGCCGAGGCCTCGGCCTCGTGCCGGGGATGGGCCTCGAGCCAGCGCGCCAGCATGGCGTCCATGCTGGCCACGTGCCCCTCGAACCAGTGCATCAGCTCCGGCGGCAGGACCCGCGCCACCTGGAGGCGCCCCTGGGACACGTGTCCGCGCGCCTCGCGCAGCACGGCCAGCACGCCCTCGTGCTCCGCCAGGTGGCAGCCGCGCATGGGGAAGTGCGACGCCTCCATCCAGCGGTCCTCGCGGGAGAAATGCGCGTCGGTGTGCTCTATCAGGGCGTCCATGGCGGCCAGCAGCGCCGCGTCCTCCGCCCCTTCCAGCGTTGCAACCATCTCCACGAACTCGTGGTGCGTCCGGTCCATGGTGTCGTTGCCGAGTGACAACGCGTCCTGCCACTGCACGTGCGTCATGTGAATGTCTCGTGAATCGCTCGGGAATCGCCCCTTCGCGCGTTCACTGTGCCGCGAACCCCGGGCAACCGGCTTGATCTGGGGCAATTCCGGCCTCCGACGCAGACCCGGATCCGGCTCAAGGTGCCCCGCGGGCCTGCCGATAAGGCTTTGTCGAGTCTCGTCCGCCCAGATGCCCCTGCCCTTCTCCCTGACTTCCAGGCTGCAAACGGCTGCAGTCGCCCCCGCCGCGGCTGCGGACAACACCCGCGAAGCGCGGGCACGAAGCGCCGCCCTTCGTCCGGCCGCGGTCGTCGCACTGTGTCTTGGCCTCGCGGCCATCGCCCTCGCGCTGGCGACGGCGAGCGCGTGGCTGGGCGAGAGGCGAGCGCTCGAGGCCGGCGCGGGGGCCGCGGCAACCCGCACCGAGGCAGCGCTCTGGGAGGTGGAGCGCGAGATCGATGCCGTGGAGGCATTCGCCTCGCGCGCTGGCGATTGCGACCCCGCCGTTCGCGAGGCGCTCGCCAGGGCCGCCATTGCGTCCGTGCTCGTGCGGGAGTTCTTCGTCGAGTCCGAGGTGTCCTCGGAACTGTGCGGTGCCTTCGGCGTGGCGCAGCGATTCTGGAGCGCGGGTCCCGCCGTCCCCGGGTCGCTCCAGGTCGTGCCCGCCGAGGACATCAGGGGAGGCTTCGTGGTACGTCGATACCACGGCGGCCACGCGGTGGCGGCGCTCGTGGAACCCAGGCAGTTCCTGGACCGCCTGCCCGAGGCGGCCGGCGGCACCGCGATCGCGCTTCGAACCAGCGATGGCTGGCTGCTGGGCCAGTCGGGGGGAACCGCCGCCGCGCCGCTGGCGGTCGTCCGGCAGGCGGTGTCGGGTTGGGGGCTGACCGTGGAGATGCCGCTGACTCGACACAGGATCGTTGCCTGCATGGCGGACCGCGCAACGCTCTGGGTCCTGATCTGGGCACTCGCATGCGTGCTCGCGCTGGCCGGCACGAACCGGGCCATCGCATTGCGGGCCAGCCGCCATCGCCAAGTGAGCACCGCACTGCGAAAGCGCCGCTTCGTGCCCGTGGTCCAGCCCATCGTGGACGCCGCCACCGGAGCGTGCCTGGGCGCGGAGGTGCTGATGCGCTGGAAGCACCCGGCCCGCGGCCTGGTGCCGCCCCTGGAGTTCATCGACTACGCCGAGCGCTCCGGACTCATCATCCCGATGTCGGAGCTGCTGATGCGCACGGCGCGCGAGCAGCTCGCGGAGATCGCGGCGGCGCGGCCCTCGCTCGTGTTCTCCTTCAACGCCACGCCGGCACAGCTGCGCCTGCCGGGCTTCGCTCGGACGCTGCTCGACATCTTCGACGGCGAGCCTATCGGACCCTCGCGCGTGGTGGTGGAACTGACCGAGCGCGACCTCGTCGACGCACAGGTCCGCACCCAGCTGGCACGGCTGCGCGCGCTCGGCTTCCGCATCGCCATCGACGACTTCGGTACCGGCCAGTCGAGCCTCGCCCTGCTCCAGGACCTGCCCGTGGACCGGTTGAAGATCGACCGGGAGTTCGTGCGCACCATCGAACCCGGCGTGGGCGATCCACCCGTGCTCGACGCCATCATCGGCCTGTCCCACCGGCTGGGTCTCGGCATGATCGCCGAAGGCGTCGAAACGCCGCTGCAGCGGGACTGGCTGCGCAGCCGCGGCGTACAGGCGCTGCAGGGCTACCTGCCGGGTCGTCCGATGACCGTCATCGACTTCGCCGCCTGGCTCGGAAGCCACGACCCCTCGCCCGGGCAGGGTCTCCCCGATGCCGCCCAGGACCTCGCCGAGGTCGCGGACGCGATCCGCGCCGCACCCGGACTCCAGCGCGACCGCTGGTACCACCTGCGCCGATATCCCCGCTGCCTGCTCGGCAGCGAACTGGCGGCATGGCTGTCGCGCACGCGCGGCCTTTCGCAGGCACAGGCGCTGAAGCTGGGCAGGCGGCTCGTAGCCCGCGGATGGCTGATCCACGTCACCGAGGAACACGACTTCGAAGACGGGCCGTTCTTCTATCAGCTCGTGTCGCACCAGACACAGCAGGACACCGCCTTGCCACTCCCGGCCGATCTGCCCGCGACCGGCCAGACCCTCGCGTGGCTGCAGGGCGCGGCGGGCGTCCGGCCCGGTCCACGCGCCAGCGGACTGCTCCTCCACCGCGACTCCGTCAGCGGGCGGGAAGTGGTGGACGCCCTCGTGCGGGCCGGGAATCTGCCTCGGGACCGCGCGATCCTGTGCGGCCATGCGCTGCTGCGCGCCGGCCGGCTTCGTCACGTGTTCGAGGAGCGCGGCTTCTCGGACGCCGGCAGCGCGCACTTCTACTTCGCCTGAACCGCGCCCTGCCTCCCCAGCCGGCGCCACCCTTCAGGCGCGCGAGGGTGACTTCCATGCGGATGCCACCGCCACGGAACCGATCCAGCGGGTACACGCACGCAAGGGCCCGGGGATCAACGGCCCGCCGCTTCGAACGCCGGCAGCCACAGGAAGGCCTTGATGATGAGCGCGTTCACCAGGTCCACGAAGATCGAGCCGCACAGCGTGATGAGCAGGAAGGCCTTGGGCGAGGGTCCGTAGCGCGTGGCGAGCTGCTCCATGGTGGCCATGGCCACCGGCATGGACGACAGCCCGAAGCCGAGGAAGCCGCCCACCGTCACGGCCGCGTCGTAGTCGCGCCCGAGCAGCCGGAACAGCACGAACACCGCCACCGCCACGCTCAGCGCGATCTGCACCACGGCGTTCACGATCATGGGCAGGATCACCCCGCCCACGGTCCACAGCCGCAGGCTCATGAGCGAGAGCACCAGGAACACCTGCAGCGCCACCTCGCCGGCGTGCTCCACGCCCTCCACGTCGATGCGCCGGCCGGCGAACTCCAGGGCGTTGCCCAGCGCCACGCCCGCCAGCATGGCGGTGAGAAAACCCGGCATGACGAAGTCGTTGGCGCGCGCCCAGCCGTTGACCACGTCGCCGGCCGCCACCGAGAGCGCCACCAGCAGCAGCCCCACCACCACCTGTTCCACGGCGGGCCCGCCCGTCGCCCCCGCG
>CAZXJW010000012.1:0-12835 GCA_964641005.1 uncultured Rhodocyclaceae bacterium | reverse complement strand
ACCGTCGGCCTCGGAACGCCACGACACGCGCCCATCGGGCGGCAGGTGCCCGAGGCGGTTGCGCTCCACCAGCCGCCCCGCGATGGGGCCGGACACCAGCGCGCCGGTCACCACCGCCACGGTGGCCGCCGCGATGCCGATCTCGGGCGCGCGCTCCAGGCCGAAGCTCACCTGCGCCTCGCGCGCCCACGCCATGGCCGTGCCCGGCCCGCCCACGAAGGAGGCGCTGCCCATGAGCAGCCCGTAGAACGGATGCTCGCCGAAGGCGCCCACCACCAGCATGCCCGCCGCGTTCTGCACCACCAGCAGCACCACGACCGCGAGGCACAGCAGCGCCAGCGGCCGGCCGCCTTCGCGCAGCGCCTTGAGCCGGGCGGCGAGCCCGATGGTGGAGAAGAAAACCAGCAGCAGGATGTCGCGCAGGCCGCTGGCGAACTTCACCTCCACGCCCGCGGCCCCGTACAGGGCCAGGGTCAACGCGGAGACCGCCAGCCCGCCGATCACCGGCGCGGGGATGTTCAGCCGCTGCAGCCAGTACGAGCGGCGGTAGACCTCGATGCCCCCCACCAGGGCGAGCAGTCCGATGACGATGGTGAGGGCTTCTCCGGGATTCCAGGTGGCGGGCATGGGCGGGTGGATCGGGGGACGTGGCTGCGCAGGGACCTGCGCGCCTGCGGGCCGATCATAGCCGCACCGGCGAGCCGTACCCCGTGAGCTCGAGGTAGCCGCGCCCGACCTCGCGGCCGTCGCGCAGCGCCCGCACCGCGCCCTCCCAGTAGATCATCCCGACGCTGGCGCGGGAGTCGAGCTCCTGGTCGTCCATGAGGGGCTCGAGAATCAGGTCCTCGCCGGCGGCGCGCACCCGCATGGCCACGGGCCACGTCACGCCGGTCCGCGGACTGGTCCAGGTGCGCACGGGTTCCATGCGGACCTCGTCCGGAGCGAGCGCCCGCAGGCTGCCGCCCGGATCCCCGAGCCCGCCGCCCGCCCACCGCACGCCCCCGTCGCGCCCGCGCATGCGGAATGCCATCAGCGCGCGACCATCGTCGAGATTGATGCCCGTCCAGTCCCAGCCCTGCGCCTGCCCGTCGAGGATCTCGCTGGACCACTCGTGATCGAGCCACGCCGTGCCGCGCACCGTGCGCCGCCGTCCGCCGCTTTCCACCGAACCCGCCACGGCGAGATGCGGCCGGGAGTAGTAGTGGCTCGCCTGCCCGGGGCGCGGGCCCTTGCGGCTGAATCCGCGATCACCCTGCAGCAGCGGTGCACCGGGCGCGCGGAAGGCGAGGTCGAGCGCGAAGTCGCGGGCGATCACGCGCGCGCGGTACGTGCCACCCTCCAGCACCAGCGTCCAGCCGTCGAGCCGGAGGTCCGTGTTGCCCTCCCTGGCCTCGGCGAGCCCGAATCCTGCCCGCGCGGCGCGCTGGTCGTGGCGCAGGCGGCCGTGGGCCGGCTCCGCCAGCGCCGCGTGGGCGAACAGCAGCTGCGAAGGGGCGAATCGGCTCGGGTTGCTCTCCTGCAGCCCCGGGCGGTTGCGGAAGAAGGTCACCTGCACGCCGAGCCCGCTTCCGGCCTCGTCGGCGAGCCAGCCGGTGACGTACCACCACTCGGTGCGCCATCGCGGATGGGCGCCGTGGTCGCGGGGAAACACCAGCGACACCGGCGCGTCCAGGCGCGGATAGGCCACGGCGGCCCTCGCCGGGCCCGCGGCGAGCCCCGCCAGCAGTGCCAGCGCGCGCCGGCGCCCGGGCCATGCCGGCATCAGTGCAGCTCGCCGCGCCAACGGCCCGCCTGCTGCTCGAGCACGCGCGGCAGCGAGCAGCCGCTGGCGCAGCGCGAACGGATCCAGCGCGCGTCGTTGCCCTGCGCCACCGCGCCGCGCAGCTCGGCGATGGCCGCGAGGGCATCCTCGTCGCGGGCGAGCGGCTCGAGCCGTGCCAGCGTGGCGCGCACGTCCTCGGCGACGAGGCGGCGCGTGCCCGTGGCGTCCACGACGATCTCGCCATCGAGGCCGAAGCGGCAGGCCTGGAACCGGTTGAAGCCGTAGGTCAGGTAGACGTCCTCGGAGTCGGGAACCGCATTCTCCTCGAGGATGGTGCGCACCAGCAGGCGCGCGTAGAGCGCAAGCGCCGCGGCGCGCTCGAGGGTGAGAGGGGTGTCGCAGACGCGGATCTCGATGGTGCCGTACTCGGGCTTGGGGCGGATGTCCCAGTAGAAGTCCTTCATGCTGGCCACGACGCCGGTGGCGCGCATGCGCTCGAAATAGGCGAGGAAGTCGTCCCATCGGGTGACGAAGGGCGCGCGCCCGCTGAGCGGAAACGCGAACACCGCATTGAGTCGCGAGGAATCGAAGGCCGTGTCCACGCCCTGGTAGTGCGGCGAGGAGGCCGCCAGGGCGATGAAGTGCGGCACGTAGCGCGCCAGGCCGTGCAGGGCGCGCAGTGCGGAGTCGCCGTCCGGGCAGCCCACGTGCACGTGCTGGCCGAACACGGTGAACTGCTTGGCGAGGTAGCCGTACAGGCCCGAGAGGTGGCGGAAGCGCGGCTGGTCGAAGATGCGCCGCTCGCTCCAGTGCTGGAAGGGATGCGCCCCGCCGCCACAGACCAGCACGTTGAGCCGGTCGGCGGCGCGCAGCAGGTCGCCGCGGATCGCGCCGAGCTCGGCGAGCAGCGTCTGGTGGCGCTCGTGGATGCCCGTGCTCACCTCGATCATGCTCTCGGTGATCTCGGGCTTGATGTCGCCGGCGTGGCGGCGGCGCTCCACCAGCCGCAGCAGGTCGGGCGCGGCCGGCGACAGGTCGCAATCCACCGGGCTCACGAGCTGCAGCTCGAGTTCCACGCCCAGGGTGTAGGGCCGGGAGGCGGCGAAGGCGAGGGATTCCACGGCTCAGCTCCGCGCCGCCAGTTCGCCGGCCCGCCGCAGCGCGAAGCGCGCCAGCAGCGGACCGGCGATCTCGAGAATCACTGCCGCCGACACCATGGCCGGCGCGAGCGTGCGCCACAGCTCCGGGAACAGCGTGGCGGCCTCGTCCACCAGCACCAGCGAGGCCGCCGACAGCGGCGCGAGGCCGATGCCCACCAGCGCGCCGCGGCCGAGCGACAGCCCGGAGGGCCGTGCGAGCAGCAGCACGCCGGCGAGCTTGCCCGCCTGCCGCGCGGCCACCACGGCGATGCCCAGCGCCGCGCCCGGCCACAGCCACGCGGGATCGAGCTGGGCCGCGGACAGCGCGAACAGCAGCACCAGCAGCAGCGTCCCGAGCGCACCGAACTCCGCCGCCGGCAGGCGGTGATCCCGGTCGGCGACGCGAATCCACGTGCCGGCCATGAGCAGCAGCAGCGGCGAGACCAGGCCGAGCCATTCGGACACGCCCACGGCCACCGCCACCACGGCGAACGCGGCCAGCGCCTGGACACCGGCCTGGGGCGCCACGGCCTGCAGCACCCGCAGCGTGAGCGTGGCCACGATCCATCCGGCCAGCAGCGAGCCGAACACCAGCCAGAGCGGATGGGCGATCGCCACCGGCCAGCCGCTGCCGGTCTCGGCGTGCAGCCAGGCGAACAGCGTGCTCACGGCCACCAGCGCCACGGCGCTGCCGCTGGCGGTGAGCAGCATCACGCGATCGGTCACCTGGCCGCGTGCCCGGCCATCGCGCGCCACGGTCATGACCACCGCCGGCGAGGTGGCCGCGGCGATGCCGCCCGCGAGCAGCGCGGCCGGTGCCGGCAGGCCGCTCCAGAGCAGCAGCGCGCTGACCGCCGTCCACGCGAGCGCCGCCTCGAGCAAGGCCGTGGCGGCGAGCCAGCGGTTGCGCGCGAACCAGCGCACGTCTATGCGCTGGCCGAGCTCGAACATCACCACGCCGGCCGCCAGCTCGATGACCCCGCGCAGCGCCTTCGCCATGGCTGCATCCAGCAGTCCCAGGCCGTGGGGGCCGAGCACCATGCCCGCCGCGACCCAGCCCAGCAGCGGTGGCAGCGACAGGAAGCGGCGCAGCACCTCGCCCGCGACCACGCCGGCGAGCAGCAGCCCAGCCAGCGCGGCGAGCGGGCCCACTTCGGAGGGCCAGCCCGGCAGGAAAAACAGATAGTCGTCCATGGGCGTCTCCCGTGACCGGCGCCATGCGCGGTGCTGCCGTCGTCCGTGTCCAGGGGTCCGACCGCGAGACCTCGGCAGAGTTGCGCGCGATCGTGCCGCGCGCCGGTCACCAGTCCTCGCGCACGGCCCGCACCGCATCGCCCGACAGGGCCTGTCGCCCGCTCGCGACAGCCGTGGCCCCGGCCAGCAGCAGCATGAGCGCGCCGAACGCCCCCAGCGGCCCCCACGGCACGTGCAGCTGCATGCCCCAGTGGAAGGACTGCACGTTCACCACGTAGATCAGCACCAGGCTCATGGCGAAGCCGAGCGCCGCGCCCACCAGCAGGCCCGCGAGGCCCACGGCCAGCCCTTCCGCCGCGAGCATCGCCACGATCTGCCGGCGCGCGAATCCCACGTGGCGCAGCATCCCGAACTCGCGCCGGCGGGCCAGCACCTCGGTGCCGATGGCGCTGGACAGGCCCAGCAGGCCGATGAGCACGGCGGCACCTTCCAGGGCGTAGGTGACGGCGAAGGTGCGGTCGAAGGCCGTGAGCGACAGGGCGCGGATCTCGCCGGGGTCGGCGAACTCCAGGGCGCCCCGGCCGATGTGCGCGAGCGACGCCCGCACCGATGCGGCATCCTGGCCGGGCACGAGCCACAGGCCGGCGTCGTTGGCGAGTCCGTCACCCGTGATGGCCGTGTAGCGCGCGCGATCCACCAGCACCGCGCCGTTGCCCCGGGCGTAGTCGCGCCACACGCCAGCCACCGCGAAGCGCTCGGC
Organism: uncultured Rhodocyclaceae bacterium; assembly: GCA_964641005.1. Lineage (GTDB taxonomy): Bacteria > Pseudomonadota > Gammaproteobacteria > Burkholderiales. The sequence continues at coordinate 7,980 of CAZXJW010000012.1, read as the reverse complement.
CCGGCCCGCCAGCGGCAGCACGAGCACGTCGCCGGGGGCCAGCCCATGGATGGCCGCCATGGGTTCGCTCACCCAGGCGCGCGGCAGGCCGGCAGGCAGGGCCGTCGCGCGCGACACCAGCGGCAGGCGCTGCTCGGCATCCGCATCCACGCCGTCGCGGGCGAGCAGGGTCACGCGCGGGTGGTGCGGGTCCACCAGCAGCTGCTGCCAGCGCAGGAACTCCACCCGGCGCACGCCAGCCACCGCGGCGATGGCGCGCTGGTCCTCGTTCGCGAGGTGGGCCGCGTCGCCCGCGGAGGCCGACCGCAGGTAGAGATCCGCCGGCAGCACCGCGTCGAGCCAGCCGTCCAGCGAGGTGCGGAACGAGTACACCATCACCGCCATGGACACGAGCAGGCTCACCGCGGCCACCACCGCGGCCAGGCTCACGGCGGCCTGCACGGGATAGGCACGCAGCCGCGCCAGCGCGAGCCGCGCGGCCGGCCCGCGCGCGGCGGGCAGCGCACCGATCACCAGCGACGCCAGCCACGGCAGCAGCAGGATGGTCCCGAACAGCCCTGCAGCGATGGCTGCGTACCCGAACAGCGGCAGGCCCTCCACGGGCGGCAGGAAGGTGCAGGCCACGCCGGTGCCGAGGACCGCGAGTCCCGGCCATGGCGGGCGCAGCGCCGCGAAGGCGCGCTGGTCGTCGCCGCTCTTGAGCGCCGCGGCTGGCGGCGTGCGCGCTGCCTCGCGCGCCGGGCCCAGGCTGCCCAGCAGCGCGGCCCCCATGCCCAGCGCGCCGAACACCGCTGCCGTTGCCGCATCCCAGCGCGGCGCCGGCGCCACGCCGCGGAAGAAGCCGGCACCCAGGTCGCCGCCGACCAGGCGCAATGCCAGCAGCGCGAGACCGGCCCCGAGCAGCAGGCCGAGCATCGCTCCCGCCACGCCGAGCAGCGCGCCCTCGGCCATCACCAGGCGCAGCACCTGGCCGCGGGTGCAGCCAGTCACGCGCAGCAGCGCGAGCGCGGCCCGCCGCCGCGCCACCGACAGCGCCTGGGTCGAGAACACCAGCAGTCCGCCCGTGAACAGCGCCACCAGCGCGAGCACGTTCAGGTTCACGCGGTAGGAGCGCGTCATGCGCTCGGTGGCGGCGCCCGCCTCGCCCGGCCGCTCGAAGGCCGTCCCGGGCGGCAGCGCCACGCTGCGCTCGAAGGCCGCCGCGTCCGTGCCCGGCGCGAGGCGCAGGTCAACGCGCGTGATGCGCCCGAGCCGCGCGAACACCGATTGCGCGGCGGCGATGTCCATGACCGCCAGCCGTCCCCGCCCGGCGCCCGCGGCCAGCGCGCCGGCCACGCGCAGCGCGACGCGATCCAGGCCGGACTGCACTTCGATCCGGCCGCCCCTCTCCACGCCGAGCCACGCCATGGCCTCGGGCGAGAGGAACACCGCGTCCTCGGCGAGCAGGTCGAGGAAGTCGGCGTCACCGTCCACCAGCGCGCCCTGCAGCCGGCCGGCGCGGAAGGCATCGAGGCCGACGATGCGCAGCGCCTCGTCGCGCCCCCCCACCCGCGCCTCCACCTCGAGCACGGGGCTCGCCACGGCCACGGCGGGATGGGCCGCGAGGGTGGCGAACAGGGACTCGTCGAAACCCTCGCGCGCGCCGCGCACCGAGAGATCGGCATCGCCCGTGAGCTGCCGCGCGGCCTGGGCGAACTCGGCCACGGCCGAGCCGTTGATGGTCTGCACGGCGAAGCCCAGTGCCACGCCGAGGGCGATGGCGGCCACGGACACGAGCGTACGGCCCGGGTGCTGGCGCAGGGGGCCGAGGACGAGGCGGACGTTCACGCCGGATGTGAGCCCCGATCGGTGCAAAGGTTCAAGACCTCCTCAGCGCGGTCAGTGGCACGGCATACAGAAAGGCAAATGCGCCGTTGAGCACCGCGTTCTGCCAGTACCCGTGCCACAGCGATGCCGCGGTGTCCGGGAAGAACCATGCCGCCACCGAGACGGCCACGGCCGCCCAGGCCCCGGCCTCGCCCCTCCGCAACGGCCCGCGCACCACCCACAGCAGCGCGGCGCTCCAGCCAACCATGACGGCGCCCATCACGGCGTGGGCGAGGTTCACGTAGCGCGCGGCCTCGGGCCCGAAGTCGGCGTGGCTCGCGGTCGTGCCGTAGAGCATGAGGTTGAAGCCCGACCGGGTCGCGCCCGGCAGCACCACCATCGCCAGCCCGAACAGCAGCGTGCCCGCCACCACCACCGTCAGCCAGCCCGTCCAGAAGTCCCTTCGCCGTGTCGCCATGTCCCGCTCCCGTGAACGAATGCCGCGCAGTGTGACGAAGCGTCCGGATGTAGGCGACGACCTGCAAGGTAATCGGCACATGGCTGGCCGTGACGCCGCCGGGCCGCAGGCGTCGGTGACCACGGTCACGTCCGGCGGCCCGCGGCGGCGTTATGCTGCGGCCGTGATCCGCCCCGGGGCACTTGCCCCGCCACCGGACGCTCGATCGCGGGACCGCACCCGCGGCGCAGGGAGGAGAAGCCATGCAGCCGGACGATCCGCGTCCCGGGCGCCTGCGCCCGGCGCCGGAGAACCACCTCGACCCCGCCACGCTCGACGGCGCGCGCCGTCGCTTCCTGGCCGGCGCCGCGGGCGCCGCCGCGGCCTTCTCCGCGGCGTCCATCGCCCGCGCCGACGACCCGGCCATCCTCCAGGCGCCCGAACACTCCCGCACGCTGGGCCAGCCCGTGGCCGCGCGCGGCTATGGCGCACCCTCCGTGCACGAAGCGGCGCTGCAGCGCCGCACCAGCCCGGGGCTCACCCGCACCAGCCTCACCTCCATCGCCTTCGCACCGCTGCAGGGGCTGTTCGGCATCGTCACGCCCAGCGGCCTGCACTTCGAACGCCACCACGCCGGCTGGCACGACATCGACCCGGCGGGGCACCGGCTCATGATCCACGGCCTGGTGAAGCGAGCGCGCGTCTACACCATGGACGAGGTGATGCGCCTGCCATCGGTGTCGCGGTTCCATTTCATCGAGTGCGGCGCCAACAGCGGCATGGAGTGGGGCAACGCCGCCGTGCCCACGGTGCAGTACACCCACGGCATGCTCTCCTGCAGCGAGTTCACCGGCGTGCCGCTCGCGCTGCTGCTCGAGGACGCGGGCGTCGACCGGGAACGCGGCCGCTTCGTGCTGGCCGAGGGCGCCGACGGCTCCGGCCTCACCCGCACCATTCCCATGGAGATGGCGCTGGACGACGTGCTGGTGGTGTACGGCCAGAACGGCGAGATGCTGCGGCCCGAGAACGGCTACCCGCTTCGGCTGCTGGTGCCCGGCGTGCAGGGCGTGTCCAGCGTGAAGTGGCTGCGCCGCCTGGAGGTGGGCGACGCGCCGTGGAACGCGCGCGAGGAGTCGCTGCACTACATCGACCTCATGCCCGGCGGCATCCACCGCCAGTACACCTGGGTGCAGGAGTGCAAGTCGGTGATCACCTCGCCCTCGGGCGGTCAGGTGCTGCTCGACCGCGGCTACCACGAGATCACCGGCCTGGCGTGGTCGGGCCGCGGCCGGGTGCGCGCGGTGGACATCTCCACCGATGGCGGCATCACCTGGAGCGAGGCGCGCCTGCAGACCCCGGTGATGGACAAGTGCCTGACGCGCTTCCGGGCCCACTGGCACTGGGACGGCGGTCCGGCGATCCTGCAGAGCCGCGCCACGGACGTCACCGGCTACGTGCAGCCCACCCTGTCGCAGCTGCGCGCGGTGCGCGGCACGCGCTCGATCTACCACAACAACGCCATCCAGAGCTGGCGCGTGAATCCCAACGGCGAGGTGGACAATGTCCAGGTGGGCTGAAGCGCGCGTCGCGGCCGTGGCGCTGGCCCTGTCCTGGCCGCTGCTGGCGGTTCCCGGTGACGCGCCGTGGTCGGGCATCGGCCGCGCCCCCACGCCCGCGGAGATCGCGGCCTGGGACCGGGACGTGCGTCCCGACGGCACGGGCCTGCCGGAAGGCCGGGGCAGCGTGTCCGAGGGCCAGGCGCTCTACGACGCGAAGTGCGCCGCCTGCCACGGCGAGTTCGGCGAGAGCAACCAGTGGCTGCAGATCGCCGGCGGCGTGGGCAGCCTGGCGGGCGACGCGCCGCTGCGCACCACCGGCAGCAAGCTCAACCACGCCACCACGCTGTTCGACTACATCCGCCGCGCCATGCCCTTCCAGTCGCCGGGCTCGCTCTCCGACGACGAGAGCTACGCGCTGACCGCCTACGTTCTGTACCTGAACGAGGTGGTGGACGCGCAGGCCGTGATGGACCGCCGCGCGATCCTCGCGGTGCGCATGCCCAATCGAGACGGCTTCACCACCGACCACGGACTGTGGCACCGTGACGGCCAGCCCGACGTGACCGCACCGCGCTGCATGCAGGACTGCGCACCGCGCGTGGAGGTGCGTTCCGAGCTGCCGGCGCACGTGCGCAACGCACACGGGCGGCTGTGGGAGCAGATGCGGCCGCTCGGACCGGTGCGCGGGGCCGATACGACGCTGCCGCCGCCGGAGGGGCCGCTGTCGGCGTCGCGGCACGTGCGCGGGCTGCGCCCCGCCGGCGGCGATGCCGGTGCGCGATGACGGCTTCGGCCGGGCGCGCACCACGGATGCACACCAAGGGATCGCCGCGGTGTAGGCTGGCGAACGTGAAAGGAGAGGACGCGTTGGACCAATCGCGCAGGACATTCACCGGGCACGCCGCGCTGCTGGCGACCCTGGCCGCGGCCGGCTGGCTGCCGGGCCGGGCGCACGCGGCGGACTGGAACGCCCGCGCCTTCGAGGCGAAGACCCTGGACGAACTGGTGAAGGTGCTCGGCGGCGCCGAGGCCACGGAGAGCGGCGACATCCTGATCGTGGCGCCCGAGATCGCCGAGAACGGCGCGGTGGTGCCCATCCAGGTGATGAGCGGCGTCGAGCACACCGAGTCGCTCGCGCTGCTGGTCGAGAAGAACCCCAACGTGGTCGCGGCCCTGTACGACATCCCGGAGGGCACCGTGCCCGACATCCAGACCCGGGTGAAGATGGCGCAGACCTCGAATGTTTTCGCGCTGGTGCGCAGCCGCGGGCGCATGCTCTACGCCACCCGCGAGATCAAGATCACGCTCGGCGGCTGCGGCGGCTGAGGGAGGAGGCGATCGTGGCAAGTCCCATGAAGATCCGGGCGCGCGCCGAAGGCGACGCGGTGGAGGTGAAGGTGCTGATGGCACACGTGATGGAGACCGGGCAGCGGAAGAATGCCGCCGGCGAGCCCATCCCGGCGCACTTCATCCAGACCGTGACGGCCACCCACGGTGAACGCGTGGTGCTCTCGGCCCAGTGGGGCACGGCCGTGTCCACCAACCCGTACCTTGCCTTCAAGTTCCGCGGCGGTGCGAAGGGCGATCGCGTGCGCGTGACCTGGACCGACAGCAAGGGCGATTCGCGCAGCGATGAAGCCGTCGTTTCCTGACCGCCGCGCCGGGCTGGGCGTGCTGCTGGCGGCGGCCGCGCTGGCGGCGGGCGTCGCACTGGCCGCCGAGGACCGCGCGCTGGAGGGCATCGCGAAGTACCGCGAGATGCTCCAGGAGGGCAATCCCGCCGAACTGGCGGAACTGCGCGGCGAGGAGCTGTGGCGAACGCCGCGCGGACCGGGCAACACGACCCTCGAACGGTGCGACCTGGGGCTGGGACCCGGCGTGATCGAGGGCGCCTACGCGCAGCTGCCACGCTGGTTCGAGGACACGGGGCAGGTCCAGGACGTGGAGTCCCGCCTCGTCACCTGCATGGAGCGCCTGCAGGGCCTGACGCGCGAGCAGGCCATCGCCGGATGGACGAAGCCCGACTCCGACATGGCGGCGCTGGTCACCTTCGTGGCCACGGCCTCGCGCGGACAGGCCATCGCCGCGCCGTCGGCGCACCCCCGCGAGGCGGAGATGGCCGCCATCGGCGAGGAACTCTTCTGGCGCCGGGCCGGGCCGCTGGATTTCGCCTGCGCCACCTGCCACTCCCAGGCCGACCGCCGCATCCGGCTGCAGGACCTGCCCGACTTCCTCGACCCGGCCAGCGCACGCGGTTCGATGGTGACGTGGCCTGCATACCGCGTATCGCAGAGCGGCGTCTGGACCATGGAGCGGCGGCTGATCGACTGCATCCGCCAGATGCGCGCCCCGGACGCCGACTTCGGCTCCGAGGCCATCATCGCGCTGCAGGTGTACCTGCAGAAGCAGGCCAGCGGCGGGATCATGGCGGCGCCGGGGATCAAGCGATGACCCGTCCGCTGCTCGCGCTGCTCCTCGCCGTCGTGGCGCTGGCGGCATCCGCCGACGAGGCCGTGCGCCAGCGCGCCGAGGCCGCGGTGCGCCGGTCGTTCACCACCGCCACGCCAGAGGAATGGCGCACGCGCCTGGAGCAGGACGAGGTCAACGCGCTGTGCAGCGCGGCGCGCAACGCGCCGGGCCCCGAGGCCGCCGCACGCATCGTCGAGGCGAGCCGCGCCACCCTGTCGCTGCCGGAGGACGGCCGCCTGATGGGTGACTGGCGCGAGGGCGAGAAGCTGGCCTCCATCGGCACGGGCGGGCACATCGGGCGCATCCAGCCCGACCGGCCCGGCACGCGACGCGGCGGCAACTGCTACGCGTGCCACGTGCTGGCGGCGAAGGAAGTGGCGGCCGGCAACCTGGGTCCCAGCCTGCAGGGCTATGGCCGGCGCATGGGCACCGAGCCGGCCACCGTGCGCTACGTCTACGAGAAGATCTGGAACGCCCAGGCCTTCTTCCCCTGTTCGCCCATGCCGCGCTTCGGCGCCAACGGATGGCTCACGCCGCAGGAGGTGGCGCACGCCGTGGCCTTCCTGCTGGACCCCGAGTCGCCGGTCAACAAGTGACGCGTCCCGGCGGGGCGGCACGCGCGTGAACCGGCGCGAGTTCGTCCAGGTGCTGGCCGCCGCCGCGGCCGCGGGCCTGCCGCTGGCGGGACGCCAGGCGCTCGCGGGCGATGGCGGCGCGGCGCTGTACGAAGCTCCCGACTTCGGCAACCTGCGGCTGCTCCACATCACGGATACGCACGCGCAGCTGCTGCCCGTGCGCTATCGCGAGCCGTCGGTGAACCTCGGGCTGGGCGCCGCGCGCGGACGGGTGCCGCACCTGGTGGGCGAGGCGCTGCTGGATGCCGCCGGGCTGTCGCCGGGCACCCCGCTCGCGCACGCCTTCACCCACCTCGACTTCGAGGTCGCGGCACGCACCTACGGCCGGGTGGGCGGATTCGCCCACCTCGCCACGCTGGTGAAGCGCCTGCGCGCCGAGCGTCCCGGCGCGCTGCTGCTCGACGGCGGCGACACCTGGCAGGGCTCGGCCACGGCACTGTGGACCCGCGGGCAGGACATGGCCGAGGCCTGCGCGGCGCTGGGCGTGGACGTGATGACCGGTCACTGGGAATTCACCCATGGCGCAGCGCGCGTGCGCGAGCTGCTCGACACCGTGCTCGCGGGCCGCGTCGCCTTCGTGGCGCAGAACGTGGCCACCACCGACTTCGAGGATCCCGTTTTCGCGCCGTACGTGCTGCGCGAGAGCGGCGGCGTGTCGGTGGCGGTGGTGGGCCAGGCGTTTCCGTACACGCCACTGGCCAATCCGCGCCACTTCGTGCCCGAATGGAGCTTCGGCATCCAGGAGGCCCGGCTGCAGAAGACCGTGGCCGCGGCGCGCGCCGAAGGCGCGCAGGTGGTGGTGCTGCTGTCCCACAACGGCATGGACACCGACCTCAAGCTCGCCGCGCGCTTGAGCGGGATCGACGCCATCCTCGGTGGCCACACCCACGACGCCGTCCCGGTGGCCGTGGAAGTGGCCAACGCGGGCGGGCGCACGCTGGTGACCAACTCGGGCTCGAACGGCAAGTTCCTCGGCGTGCTCGACCTGGAGGTGCAGGGCCGGCGCGTGGCGGGCTGGCGCTACCGGCTGCTGCCGGTGTTCGCGGACCTGCTG
>CAZXJW010000011.1:23589-25933 GCA_964641005.1 uncultured Rhodocyclaceae bacterium | reverse complement strand
GACCTGGTCCGCAACCTCGGGACGGGAAGGGTTCTCGGTGACGAGGAGCCGGAAGTCGCCCATGGTCTGGGCGAGGACGCTCTGCACCGCCTCGCGCACGAACTCCGGGCGATTGCGGGTGGGAATGCCGACGAGTATGCGCGCCATCGTGCCTGCAGCGGCGCCCGTTCGAATATCAGGCCTGGCGCGCGGCCAGGAAGTCCGTGTACCAGGCGATCGTCTCCCTCAGCCCGCCATCGAGCGAGGCCGCCGGCTCCCAGCCCAGCATTCGCCCGGCCTTCTCCGACGACAGGTACTGGTGCAGGATCTCGCCCTGGGCTTCATTGGTCACCAGCGGCTCCAGGTCGGCGCGATCCATCAGCTCGAGGATCTTGCGGGTGATCTCGAGCACGGACAGCGGTCGCGACGTGCCGAAGTTGAAGGCATTGCCCGCGATCGAAGGTTCGTCCATCGCCTCGGCAAGGAGCAGGTACGCGGCGACCGCGTCCTTGATGTAGATGTAGTCCCGCAGCGGCGAGCCGTCACTGCGAATCACCGGTCGACGGTTCTCGAGGGCCATCTTGATCGTCCCGGGGACGATTCGATTGAAGTTCAGATCGCCGCCGCCGAACAGGTTGCCGCAGCGGGTGACGCACAGGGGCAGCTTGTAGGTATGGTAGTACGCCAGGGATATCAGGTCGGCGCAGCTCTTCGAGACGTCGTACGGGTGCTGACCATGCAGCGGCGTGCTCTCCGAGTATGGGAGTGACGCCGTAACGCCATAGGCCTTGTCGCTCGACGCGATCACGATGCGCTTCACCGTGCCGAGTGACCGGCACGCCTCCAGGACATTCCACGTTCCCTCGATGTTCGTCTCGAACGTGGCGACTGGGTCCCGGTTCGCCACCCCGACGATGGCCTGGGCCGCGAGGTGGAACACCGTGTCCACCTCGTATTCGCCGAGGGCCCGCCCGATCGCGCCGCGCTGCGAGAGATCCCCGTAAACGACATTCATTCGGGCGAGCCGACCCGACCGGATCAGGGCACTGTCCGCCACGTGATCACGCACCAGTCCCACGACCCTTGCACCGCGGGAGATCAACTGCTCCGTCAGCGCAGAACCCAGGAAGCCGGTGCAACCGGTGACGAAAACCGAACGATCGCGCCAGAAGGTCGCCGAGGTCTGCACTGTGTTCATGGACGAGCTCGTCTTGGATGTCGGAGCGGGAAGCGTGGCTGCCTTGCTCGCGCCTGGGAATCTCGACGCCTGGCTGTCACCGCGGCCTCCCGGTACGCCAGCAGGAAGACGTCACGGAGGCCACCGCAGGCCCTACGCCGGCGCGCCTGCTCCGGAACCGCGCGCAACGGCTCGCGGCGGATGCTACGCGACTCGTCACGTGCCAGCAACGCCGGCCGGCCGCGCCGGCGTTGGCCGAGATCGCGCATTCGGACGTGCCGCGGTCACTGCGCCCGAGGCGGGTACGCGCGAGGCGGGCCGCGCCACGGGCCACCGCCATCCCGCTCACGGGTCCGGACGCGGCGCCTGGAGCTTCGCCGGATGCCTGGACAACGCCCGGGTCGGGCGGTATCCGATCAAGGAGGCGGATCGCGGCCGGGCCTGCAGTAAAATCTCCGGATGCTTCCGTCATCCGCCTGCGTCGGCCCGCATCACGCCGCTCCAGAGAGAACCGCTGCCGAAGACCAGTCCCGATGCGCGTACTGATCGTTTCGACGGTCTACAACACCACGCCCCCGACCGGCTACGGCGGCATTCAGCGAGTCGTCCACTTCCTGACCGAGGCGCTGGCGCGCCTGGGGCACGAAGTCGTCCTGGTCGCGCCGCCCCGAAGCTGGTGCTCGGGCCGCACCGTCCACGTCGAGGCCTACGACCCGGATCGCCCCTGGAGCGCTGTGCGGGACGAGAGCTCCCTTCTTTCCGAGGAGCCGCTCTACGAGGCGATGCGCGCGTTCCTCGACAAGGAGCGCGTGGACGTGATCCATGACTGGTCTTTCCAGAACCTGTTCGTGCGTCGTCACCCCGAGCACACGCCCTTCGTGATCTCCACGTCCGTTCCGCCCCTTCCGGGCTATGTGCGCACGAATCTGGTGGCTTGCAGCGAGGCTCACGCCCGGCTTATCGGAGGCAGCACCAGGTTCGTCCACTACGGACTGCCACTGCACGCGTGGCCCTGCGAGACACGCAAGACCGAGCCGCCGATCCACATCGCGAAGATCGCCCGTTACAAGGCCCAGCATCTCGCGATCCTCGCAGCGGTGCGGGCCGGGTCGCGGCTGGTGATCGCAGGCAACGTCGAGAGCCGTCGCTACTTCAACGCAGTCGCCCGCCCATTGACATGGCTGGCGC
>CAZXJW010000011.1:13252-23579 GCA_964641005.1 uncultured Rhodocyclaceae bacterium | reverse complement strand
CGCCGGGAGTGCGTTACATCGGCGAGATCGCGGACGCATTGCCATACCTGCAGCGTGCGGCCGCCCTGGTGCAGACACCTCGATGGTTCGACTGCTTTCCGCTGGTGGTCATCCAGGCCCTCGCGAGCGCCACGCCCGTGATCAGCCTGTCCGCAGGCGGGGTTCCGGAGCAGATCCGGCACGGCGAGAACGGCTTCCTCTGCCAGACCTTCAGCGATCTGGTCGATGCGTTCCGCCATGTTGGTGACATCGATCCAGCGGCCTGCCGCAGGGACGCCGAGACCCGCTTCTCCGATGTCCTGATGGCTGACAGGTACCTCGAACTCTACCGGCGCGCCATCGAAGGCGAGCGCTGGTAGCCGTCGCCCGTCCTCACGACGGGCGCAGTGTCATCACCGAGAAGGCATGGCGCGGGATCGCCAGATCGGCGACGCCATCGCGGATCGTAACGTTCCGGGTGCTCCACGCGACGCTCCTGGAGAAGAACTGGTCGGCAGTCAGGTCGCGGATCTCGAGCTGCCCGCCCTGGGTGCCAGGGAGACTGACGCGCACCTGGACCGCCTGCCTGGGGTGACGGTTGATGGCCGCGATCCGGACGACCCCCTTGTCGGCCACGGCGTGGGCCGCCACCACAGGGATGTCCTTCTGCGCCGGAACGAAGCCCGAGCGGGCCGTGGCCATGACGGGGCTGTTCACCTCGGACTCCAGCAGCTGCCCGCTCGCCAGGTCCCGGTAGGCCTCGAGGACATGGAACTGCGGACGCGGGGTACCCTCGTGGCTGATGGCGCCGAACCACCAGTTGCCGCAGAGCGCCCAGAAGTTCGCCATCAGCAGGTCGTCGGTCAGGCTGAAAACGCGCAACAGGTCTGCCGCATACAACGCGCCCGCCATGCTCTCGATGTACCGGTCGGTCTTGGAGAGAAAGATGCTCGCGAGGCCCCAGCGAAGGATGTCGAGCGAGTAGAGGACGTTGTACTCGGTGAACGCGAGCCGGACATTGCGTCCGGGGTGGTACTTCCGAATCGCGTCACGGGTATTCGCCATGTCCTCCTGCATGATCCGGGACCCGGCCATGGTTGCGAGGAACATCTCCTCCGGGCTCTCCTTCTTCTCGAAGGTGACCGGGAAATAGCTGCTATGCAGCGCGGCGAACTCGAATGGCTCGGTGACGCCCTTCAGGACGATGTCGTTGAACCCCCTGAATGGCGTCGACTCGACGCCGCCCAGGGTGTCGTTGCGCAGCGTGACGCCCGTCTGGATCGACGGGTCCACCGCCTTCATCGCACGGATGAACGCGTTGACCCTGCGCGCGTACTCCTCCGGTTGCATCCCCGCCTCGGGAAAATGGGACTTCAGGTAGGGCTCATTGCCCACCTCCCAGTACTTCACCCGAGGCAGGTCCGTGCCGCGCCGATTGGTGTACCGGACCCACTCAGCGGCCTCCTCGGCGGTCCCGGTCGCGATGTTGACCGTGATCAGCGGCTCCGAGCGCCAGCGCTTGCACAGGTCGAGGTACTCGTCGGTGCCGAGCCCGATCACCTCCTCCTTGCCCTCCAGCGTCCTTGTCGGCGGACGCTTGGCGTAGGGTCCGAGCCCATTCCTCCAGCGGTAGAAGTCCGAGTTGGTGCCCCCGGGGTAGCGCAATGCAGTCGGGGCCAGCCTGTCGGCGAGCTCGAGATAGCGTGGCTTGATGCGCGAGGACTTCTCCTCGTTCAAGCCCTGGGCGCTGTGGGTCCAGTCGATGTTGTTGCCGAGGATCAGCGGATTGACCGCCCGCAGCGGACGTTCCGTCTGCACCGTGATCGTGGCCATCGCGGGATCGCGTCCGGCCGCGGTGGCCGGCTGCGCCTGGCTGGTGGCGCCGAACGCCGAATCTCCAGCGGACGCCGTCAACGCGCCGATCGGTGCAACGAGGCGCGCCGCGGCAACGGCGGACATGCCCGTGAGTGCTCTTCTTCTCTTCTCCTGCATGGGTCTTCCTTCGCGAAGGACTCAGCGACTCTCCCGGACGATCGCGGCCGCCAGCTCGCGTGCGTTGGTCACCGCCGTGACGATCTTGCCGCCAAGGATCGACCAGCACCCGAACCCGTGCGGAGTGATCACCGTCGGCCGGCCGTCGAAATCCTCGCTGTAGGCCTCGACGGCTCTCACGCCGACCCGCGACTCGACGTAGCTCGCGTCACGCAGTATCGGCATGTAGCGCAAGCCATGACGGAGCAGGTTATCACGGTTCGAGGCGAGGTTCCCCCATCGCGGAGGCATGCCGTCCGGGGTCACGCGCCGTGCGAGCACGGAATGATGAATGTGCGACAGCATGAAGAGATCGTCGCTGCCGACGCTGGTAAGACTGGTGAACGGTGCGTCGATCAGGGTCATCATGAATCGCCGAGCGCCGGGGATGCGGTACACCGCCAGTTCGAGCAGGTCGAAACGCAGGGGACGCGTCGGGAACCCCAGCCAGCGCGCGATGATGTTGCTGTTCGCGTAGGTTGCATTCACCAGGCAATCGAAGTCCTCGGTACTGTCCCCCCCGGGTCCTCGCACCGCCAGTCGCTTGCGTCCGTCGGACAGCAGGCGGGCGCCACGCACCTCGCACTGGAGGCGAAGCGCCACGTGCCTTGCCCCCTCGAGCCGCCTTGTCAACATTCGGGTGAGCCGTTTGATGTCGATCACCGCTTCGTCGGTATGCAGGCAGACGCTGACCCTGTCCGGGTACAGGATGTCCCGTGGGGGCTCGACCTCGCGGAACCTCAGCCCGTTGGCCCTGCAGGTGCTCAGATAGCGTTCCCGGGAGATCTCCGTGCCGAAGGCGGACACGGCGAAGTACGCGTCGACGTCACGGCAGATGGAGTCCTCGAAGACCGACTCGAAGTCGCCCTTCGCGGCCTGTACTTCCTGGATCGTCTCGATGCTGCGGGGATAGTGGAATCCCGAGTGGTGGCGCCACTGGTTGAGATAGGAGGCCTCGGAAAGCAGCCCGGCGTGACGTTCGTAGAGGACTACCTCGCAGGTCCGGGACAGCTCGAGTGCGCAGGTCGCACCGAACACCCCGCCGCCCACGATCGCCACGCGCGGCCGGCTTGGGGCCACGGCCCGGCGTCCGGTCCTCGCGGGCTCGGCACTGCGGCGGGCCCGGTCCGCCAGGGACAGCACGTCCTGGACCTGCCGTGCAGAGGGATGGGCCACTGCCCTGCCGCGCAGGGCCGCCAGGAAGTTAATGAACTCGGCACGAAGCGCCTCCGGCTCGTGACCCAGGAATCGCTTGTCGATCCGGTCGCGCCGGATCTCCTGCAGGGCGCCATCCATGAAGTCACACGCGATCCGGTGATCACGGAAACTCGCCTCCAGGCGACGCACCTTCTCCTGCCCGTGCCACCCGAACCGCAGCACGGCGCGACCACCTCCGCGGGTTGCCACGCTGGCCTCGGCGAGTGTCCCTTCGCGCCACGCCTGGCAGGAAACCACCGGACCCGCATCGATCTCGCGGAGAAGGTCGAAGGCGTGGATCCACTCGAGGAAGGGATCCGCGCCTGGCACATGGTCGTCGGCAGGGTTGGTGAACGTGACCCGTACCGCCCGGGGCAGCTCGCCGGATTCGGCAGCGGCGCTGCGCAGAAGGGCCGTGAGGGGATGATGGCGATACACGTGGCCCACCATGAGCGTGCGGCCATGCCGGGCCGCAAGCGCGAAAAGGCCCTTGGCGCGAGCCGGCTCCTCGCAAAGCGGCTTCTCCACGAAGACGTGGACATGCGGCAGACAGGCCGCGACCAGGTCGGCATGGGTGGACGTGGGGGTCGCTATGTCGACGGCATCGACGCCGTCCAGAACGGACTCGGAGAGACCGACGTGAACCGGCAATCCGGTCTCCCGGCCAAGGCGAGCGCGGCTCGCCTCCGAGGCCACCACCAGCCCCGTGAGCCGGGCGCGTCCCTCCTGCTCGAGCCTCAGCCACTCCCCGAGGTGGACGCGGCCGAACCGACCCACGCCGACGAGGAGGATCCTGGGGGCCCGGGATGTCATCGGCGCAGGGGACTTACCAGCTCTTCCAGGGTGCCTGGCCGCTCGACCACATCTCCTCGAGCAGATTCTTCTCCCGCAGCGTGTCCATGCAGGACCAGAAGCCGTAGTGGCGGAAGCCCATGATCTGTCCCGCTTGCGCCAGGCGCATCAGGGGATCCCGTTCCCACGGCGTATCGTCGTCGTCGATGTAGTCGATGACATCCGGATGGAGAACGAAGAAGCCGCCGTTTATCCACCCCTCCGCGTCTTCCGGCTTCTCGTAGAACTCCTCCACCCGGTCGCCATCGAAACCGATACGCCCGAAGCGCGCGGGGGTCTTGACCGTGGTGACGGTGGCGAGCCGGCCGTGGGCGCGGTGGAATGCCACCAGCTGGCTCAGGTCCACGTCCGAGAGCCCGTCGCCATACGTGAACATGAAGCAGTCTTCGTCGCGCAACCATTCGCGAAGTCGCTTCAGGCGGCCACCCGTCTGTGTCGTCAGCCCGGTGTCCACCATGTGGACCTTCCAGCGGGGCTGCCTGCCCCCGTAGACGGTCGTCTCTCCAGTGGCGAGATCTATGCTCAAGTCGCCGTTGATGGCGTAGAAATTGAGGAAGTACTCCTTGATGCTCTCGCCCCTGTACCCCAGCGCGATGATGAACTCGTCGAAGCCGTGCCTGGCATACAGGTTCATGATGTGCCAGAGCATGGGCTTGCCCCCGATCTCCACCATGGGTTTGGGCTTGTTGGTGGTTTCCTCGGACAGCCGCGTCCCGAGTCCTCCGGCCAGAATCACGACTTTCATGCACGCTGCTCGCAGGTGTGAGTGAAGGGATGCGCCGCGTCAACTGATGCCCGGTCACGTCCGGCCGATGCCCCCCCGCACGCCGAACTTCGGCACTGTCCGGAAGCAGCAGGATCACGAGGAAGGGCGATGGTAGTGCATCAAGCCGCGCCGCAACGTCGATCGAACCGCGCCGCGACCTCATGACACCGTGATTTTACCGGTTTGCCGCTGCAAAGCGATCGCCGGTCCGCATCGCAGCGGACGGCCGGGGCCGAAACGGAAACGGCCCCGAAGGGCCGTTTGACGGAACGACAAGCTCCCTGCGGATCAGGCGTCGGCCGCCGGCGCCTCGACAGCCACGGCCGCAACCTTCGGCACGCGTGCCGAGAGCTTCTCGCGGATGCGCGCCGACTTGCCGGAGCGCTCGCGCAGGTAGTAGAGCTTGGCGCGACGCACGGCGCCGCGGCGCTTCACCTCGATGGAGGCGATCAGCGGCGAGTAGGTCTGGAAGGTGCGCTCCACGCCCTCGCCCGAGGAGATCTTGCGGACGATGAAGGAGGAGTTCAGGCCGCGGGAGCGCTTGGCGATGACCACGCCTTCGTAGGCCTGGACGCGCTTGCGGTCGCCTTCCACCACGTTGACGTTGACGATCACCGTGTCGCCGGGGGCGAAGGCGGGGATTTTCTTGCCGAGCCGCTTGATTTCCTCGGCTTCCAGCGTGGCGATCAGGTTCATTCGGTGCGACTCCTTGCCTCGTTCACGGCGGCATGTTCCGCCTGGAATTCCTCGAGCAGCCTGCGCTGCTCGCTCGTCAACTCGATCTGCCGCAGCAGCTCGGGGCGCCGCAACCAGGTGCGTCCCAGCGACTGCTTCAGGCGCCAGCGCTCGATGTGCGCGTGGTTGCCCGACATCAGCACCGCCGGCACCGCCTCGCCCTCGAACACCTCGGGGCGGGTGTAGTGCGGGCAGTCCAGCAAGCCCTGCACGAACGAGTCCTGCTTCGCCGAACCGGCATCGCCCAGAACCCCGGGCAGCTGCCGGATCACGGCGTCCAGCAGCACCATGGCCGCCAGCTCGCCGCCGGAGAGCACGTAGTCGCCGATGGACACCTCCTCGTCGACCTCGCGCTCGAGCAGGCGCTCGTCCACGCCTTCGTAACGTCCGCACAGCAGGATCAGCCCCTCGCGCGCGGCGAGATCCATCACCCGCGCGTGGTCCAGCACCCTGCCCTGCGGCGACAGGTGCACGACATGCGTCTCGCGCAGGCCATTGCTCCTCTGCCGCTGCCGCGCCGCCCGCAAGGCCTTCGCGAGCGGATCGGCCATCATCACCATCCCGGGGCCGCCGCCGTAGGGGCGGTCGTCCACCGTGCGGTAGGCGTTGGCCGCGAAATCCCGCGGGTTCCACGCCACCAGCTGGTATGCGTTCAACTCCCTGGCCCGTCCCGAGATGCCCCAGCCCGTGAGGGCGTCGAACATCGGCGGGAACAGGGTGACGACGTCGTACTGCTTCACGCCCAGTCGGGCTGCCAGTCCACCCGGATCCGCCGGGTGGCGGCATCGACGCCGTCCACGTAGGCCGCCACGAAGGGAATCAACAGCTCTCCCCCGCCGGCGTCCGTCCGCACCACCAGGACGCTCTGGGCGCCGTTGCTGAACAGGGTCTCCACCCGGCCCAGCGACCGCCCTTCGCGATTCAGGACCTCCATGCCTTCGAGGTCCGTCCAGTAATACTCGCCATCCGCGGCTGCCGGCAGCCGCTCGCGCGGCACCGCAACCTCGAGACCCTTCAGGTCGGCCGCCGCTTCGCGCACGTCCACCCCTTCGAGCCGGGCCACCACCGTGGCGCCGTGGGCCTTGCCCTCGGCCACCTTGAAGGCCGTCCAATCCTCGCCCCGGCCGATCCACCACGTGGGGTGGTCCAGCAGGGCGTCCACTTCGTCGCTGAAGACCTGGACCTTGATCCAGCCTTTCACGCCAAACGGGGCGGCCACCCGCCCCATGACCACCGGCCGGTCAGGCGGCGGGGGCGGACTTGCCAAACTGCTTGGCCAGGCGCTCGACGGTATCGGAGGCCTTGGCGCCCTTGCTCTTCCAGTGCGCCAGGCGCTGCAGGTCGAGGCGCAGCTTCACGTCGCCTTCGGGCGCCACCGGGTTGTAGAAACCCACGCGCTCGATGAATCGTCCATCGCGGGGCTCGCGGGAATCGGCCACCACCACATTGAAGAAGGGCCGCTTCTTCGCGCCACCACGGGCCAGTCGGATCACAACCATCGGTTTTTCCTGGGGGATTCAGCAAAAAAGGGCCGAATGTTAGCGGTAACGGGCCCCGCTTGGCAAGGCCGGAATTCGGCCGTGCACCGGGTCCGCCCGCCTCCGGGCCCGGGAATCAGCGCTCGGAGGGCGTCTTCTGGTCGCGGAACACGTCGTCCAGCCACGTGACCACCACCTTCACCAGCTCGTCCTCGCGCTGCTCGAAGAAATGCAGGGCGTCGGGCACCACCACCTGCTGCGAGCGCTCGATCTTCATGATCTGGCGCTTGCGCTCGTAGGCCCCCACCTGGGTGACCTCCCAGTCCTTGCCGCCATAGACATCCAGCACCGGGATCTTGATGCGGAACATCTCCTCCAGCCCGTTGATGATCCCGATGAACACCCAGGCCTTCACGTGGGTGTCGCGGGTGTTGATGAGGTACTGGTTTGCCATGGTCGCCCCGAGGCTGTGGGAGACGATGGAGACGTTGTTGTAGCCCTTCGCCTTGAGCCAGTCGGCCGCAAGGTGGAAACGCTCGGCAGCCTCGGGGTAGGTGGGGATGTAGTCGCCGATCTTGGCGCCTCCGCCCAGGATGGGCAGCTGGATGGACAGGGTGGAGTAGCCCTGCTCGGCGAGCTTCACGCGCAGCACCCCGTAGAGTTCGAAGTCGGGGTTCCAGCCGCGGCCGTGGGCCAGGATGATGGCACCGCGCGGCTTCTCGGCCTCGGTCCAGATGGTGAGGAACTTGTGCTGGTTCTTCTGGGTGATCCACACCGCCTCGCCCACCACGAGGCCGGGCACCACCTGGTCGGCCCAGCGCTTCTCGCGGGGATAGTCCTGTGCCTGGGCGGTGACGGCGGCGAGCATCAGCACGAGGGTGAAGGCAATGCGCATGGGGAGGGAACCTCGGCGAATCCGGCTCCGCAGCGAGCCTGGAAGGAAAATCGGAAGGGCGCGCAGTGTACCCGAGGGAACCGCGCACGCGCTGAGACAGCCGCGGGGGCGGCGGCGTTCGCGGGGCATGGCGGGCCGCCGCGGCGCCTTCCTATAATCCATGCCGTCCCGCCCCGCGGTGACTCCCCTGAACCGAGGTGCCCATGCAACGCCTGACCCCCGCCGCGCTCGCGGCCGCCTGTGCCCTGCTGCTGCAGCCCGTCGCTGCCCACAACGGCGACGAGCAGCACCTCGCCGACGCCCGCGAGAACTTCGGCCAGCTGCCGGCGCGCTTCGAGAACCCCGACAACCCCATCACCCCCGACAAGGTGGAACTGGGCCGGATGCTGTTCTTCGAGCCGCGCGTATCCCTCGACGGCACGGTGAGCTGCGCGCGCTGCCACCAGCCCTTCCTGTACGGCATCGACGCTCTGCCCAAGTCCTTCGGGGTGCAGGGCCGGCAGGTGCCACGCAACGCCTCCACGGTGCTCAACACCGCCGGGCAGTTCGTGCAGCACTTCGGCGGCAACCGCAAGGACGTGGAGGAACAGGCCTGGCGGGCGCTGATCGGCAAGAGTTCCTACGGCAACCCCGACCTGGAATCGGCCATGGCGAAGCTCAAGGCCATTCCCGGCTACCGGCCGCTGTTCGAGAAGGCCTTTCCGGGACAGGCGGACCCCATCACCCCCGAGAACTGGGGCAAGGCCATCGGCGCCTACGAACGCACCCTGTCCACGCCCGCGCCCTTCGACCGCTACCTTGCCGGCGACACGGCCGCGCTCACGCCCCAGCAGCGGCTGGGCATGGTGAAGTTCATGAACACCGGCTGCGCCGGCTGCCATCGCGGCGCGCTGCTGGGCGGCACCATGTACCAGAAGTTCGGCCTCACCATGGACTACTGGAAGGCCACCGGCAGCACCGAGATCGACAAGGGTCGCTTCGTGGACACGAAGGACGAGGCCGACACCTTCATGTTCAAGGTGCCCATGCTGCGAAACATCGCCCGCACGGCGCCCTACTTCCACGACGGGTCGGTGGCCACGCTCGCGGATGCCATACGGGTGATGGCGCTCACGCAGCTCGGCAGGAAGCTCTCCGACGAGGACGTGGCGGACATCGAGGATTTCCTGGAGAGCCTGACCGGCGAGATCCCGGCGAACTACCGGGAACCGCCGGTGCTGCCGCCTGGGCCTTTCGCGGCGAAGTAAGGGTAAGGAAGCAAGGACGGGGTCAGGCCTGACCCCGGCGGCCGGGGACCGGCTACCGCATCCCCGGCAGCATCCCCTTCATGCCGCGCATGAGCTTGTGCATGCCGCCACCCTTCATCATCTTGGTGACCTTCTGCACCTGCTCGAACTCCTTGAGCAGCCGGTTCACTTCCTGCACCTGAACGCCCGCGCCGGTGGCGATGCGGCGCTTGCGCGAGGCCTTGATGAGCTCGGGCTTGCGGCGCTCGAGCGGGGTCATGGAATCGATGATGCCCACGGTGCGGGCGATCTTGCGGTCGCCCATCTGGGCCTGGCCGGCCTGGGCCGCCTGGGCCAGCTGGGCGGGGAGCTTGTCCATCAGGGCCGCCATGCCGCCCATCTTCTTCATCTGCAGCAGCTGTGCCCGGAAGTCGTCGAGGTCGAAGCCCGCACCGGACTGCACCTTGCGGGCGAGCTTCTCGGCCTCCTGGACGTCCACCTCGCGCTTCACGTCCTCGATGAGCGAGAGCACGTCGCCCATGCCCAGGATGCGCGAGGCCATGCGCTCGGGGTGGAAGGGCTCGATGCCGGCGAGCTTCTCGCCCACGCCGGCGAACTTGATGGGCGCGCCCGTCACCTGGCGCACCGACAGCGCAGCGCCGCCGCGGGAGTCGCCGTCGAGCTTGGTGAGCACCACGCCGGTCAGCGGCAGCGCCTCGGCGAAGGCCTTGGCGGTGTTCACGGCATCCTGGCCCTGCATGGAGTCGACCACGAACAGCGTCTCCACCGGCGAGAGCGCGGCGTGCAGTTCGCGAATCTCCCGCATGAGTGCCTCGTCGATTGCCAGGCGCCCGGCCGTGTCGACGATCAGCACGTCGTGGTAGTGGCGCCGCGCCCAGTCGTGCGCGGCGCGGGCGATGTCGAGCGGCTTCTGGTCCGGCGTGGAGGCGAAGAAGTCGGCCTCCACCTGCCCGGCCAGGGTGCGCAGCTGCTCGATGGCCGCGGGACGGTACACGTCGCAGGACACCAGCAGCACCTTCTTCTTCTGCTCGCGCAGCAGCCGGGCGAGCTTGCCCGAGGTGGTGGTCTTGCCCGAGCCCTGCAGGCCGGCCATCAGGATGACCGCCGGCGGGACGGTGGCGAGGTTCAGGGCGGCGTTCTCGCCGCC
>CAZXJW010000011.1:0-13242 GCA_964641005.1 uncultured Rhodocyclaceae bacterium | reverse complement strand
CCGGGCGTGAGGCTGCCCACCACCTCCTGGCCGAGCGCCTTTTCCTTCACCTTCGCGATGAAGTCGCGCACCACGGGCAGCGCCACGTCGGCCTCGAGCAGGGCCATGCGCACCTCTCGCAGGGCGTCCTGGACGTTGGCTTCGGTGAGGCGGGACTGGCCGCGCAGCGTCTTGATGACGCCGGACAGGCGGTTGGTCAGGGCATCGAGCATGGCGCGAAGGTCGGCGGGAGGGGATCGGGCCTGGGAAGCGGGCTGCGCGCGAAGGGGCTGCGTATAATCCTCGACGCAATCCGCCCCGCGTCTTCTTCCTCTCACGGAACGCACACCCGAAGTGCCGCCGATTGTACTGCACCTCCTCACGACCATGCTCTACGCGGCGCTGGGGTTCGTCCTGCTGCGAGAGGCGTCCATGCCCCCCCGGATCCGCGGCGAATCGCCGGGCTGGGTGCGCTGGGCGATCCTGGCGCCGCTCGCGCTGCACACGTGGCTGCTGCACGAGCTGGTGTTCGGCGCCGGCGGCATGGCCCTGGGCGTGGGCGTGGTGGTTTCCATCATCGCCTGGCTCTCGGTGCTGATCTACTGGAGCGGCAGCTTCTTCTACCGCGTCGAGGGCTTGCAGACGCTGGTGATCCCGGTGGTGTCCTTCGCCGTGCTGGTGCCCATGATGGTGCCGCCGCCGCGGCCGCTGGAGAACGCCGCGCTCCCGGGCTTCCGCTTCCACCTGGCCGCCTCGATGCTGGCCTACAGCCTGTTCACCATCGCCTCGCTGCACGTGATGCTCATGACGGTGCAGGAGAAACGCCTGCGCGAGGGCACGCTGCCGCCGCTGCTGCGCGGACTGCCGCCGCTGCTCACCATGGAGAAGCTGCTGTTCCGCATCATCGCGGCGGGCTTCGTGCTGCTCACGCTGTCGCTGGGCAGCGGCATGCTGTTCTCCGAGCAGGTGTTCGGCAAGCCGCTGCAGTTCACCCACAAGACGGTGTTCGGGATCCTCTCCTGGCTCATCTTCGGCGGCCTGCTGCTCGGCCGTTGGCTGCGCGGATGGCGCGGGCGCGTGGCCATGCGCTGGACGCTGGCC
Organism: uncultured Rhodocyclaceae bacterium; assembly: GCA_964641005.1. Taxonomy (GTDB): domain Bacteria; phylum Pseudomonadota; class Gammaproteobacteria; order Burkholderiales. The sequence continues at coordinate 12,162 of CAZXJW010000011.1, read as the reverse complement.
GGCTTCCTCGCCCTGGTGCTGGCCTACATCGGCAGCCGCTTCGTGCTCGAAGTGATCCTGCAGCGATGACCCCTTTCCCGCTGCCCTAGGCCCCTTTGGACGAGATCTCCACCGGGCAGCTGCTTGCCGCGCTCGTGGTGCTGCTGGTGATCTCGGCGTTCTTCTCGATCGCCGAGACCAGCATGATGGCGGTCAACCGCTACCGCCTGAAGCACCTCGCCAAGACGGGCCACCGCGGCGCCCGCCTCACCGCCGCGCTGCTGGCGCGCACCGACCGCCTGCTCGGCGTGGTGCTGCTGGGCAACAACCTGGTCAACGCCGCCGCGGCGGCGCTGGTCACCTACCTCACCTTCCGGCTGTTCGGCGAGTCCGAACTCACCCTCTCGCTCGCCACGCTGGCGGTGACCTTCGCCATCCTGGTGTTCTCCGAGATCACGCCCAAGGTGCTGGGCGCGAGCTATCCCGAGCGCATCGCCTATCCGGCGGCATACGTGCTCACGCCGCTGCTCAAGCTCGCCTACCCGGTGGTGTGGTTCATCAACCTGTTCTCGAGCGGCCTGCTGCGGCTGCTGCGCCTGAACCCGGGCCACGCCGGCGCCTCCCAGAAGCTCACCCTCGAGGAACTGCGCACGCTCGTGCTGGAAGGCGGCAACTTCCTCCCCCAGAAGCACCAGAACATGCTGCTCAACCTGGTGGACCTGGAGTCGGTGACCGTGGACGACATCATGGTGCCGCGCAGCCAGATCGACGCCCTCGACCTGCAGACCCCGCCCGAGGAACTGCGCCGCCAGATCAGCACCTCCAATCACACCCGCATCCCCGTCTACGACGGCTCGCCGGAGAACATCTCCGGCATCCTGCACGTGCGCAAGGTGCTCAACCTGGGCGAGGAGGAGGCGCTGGACGCGGAGCGGCTGCGCACCGTGATGCGCGAGGCCTACTACGTCCCCCAGGGCACGCCGCTGCTCACGCAGTTGCAGAACTTCCAGGAGCGCCAGGAACGCATGGGGCTGGTAGTGGACGAGTACGGCGAGCTGGTGGGGCTGGTCACCCTGGAGGACATCCTCGAGGAGATCATCGGCGAGTTCACCACCCAGTCGCCGCTGTCCATAACCGGCAGTTTCCGCCGACAGGAGGACGGCTCGCTGATCGTGGAAGGCGGCAGCCTGCTGCGCGACCTGAACCGCAAGCTCGGCACCCGCTTTCCCCTGGGCGGGCCCAAGACCCTCAACGGGCTCATCCTCGAGCACTTCGAGGACATTCCCGAGCCCGGCACTAGCATGAAACTTGCTGGTCAAGCCCTTGAAATACTGCAGGTTCAGGACCGGGTGGTGAAGTCGGTGCGGCTGCTGCCCGTCGACCCGGACTGACCCTGGCCCGAGGCAGTCTTTACAGCGGCGCACTTCCGTCGCAGTATTTTTCTTGTTTTCAACAATTTAAGCGTTAAACCTCAAGCGTGGCTTCAGCCCTGCAAAGCGCCCTGTCCGGCCTCGCCCGGGCACTGGTGCAGAAAGGCAAGCTCTCGGAACGCGAAGCCGAGGCCCTCCAGGGCCAGGCCAACGCGGCCGGGGTCTCCTTTGCCGAGCAGCTCATCGCGGGCAAGAAGATGCGCGAGATGGAGCTCGCGGAGTTCGCCTCCCAGACCTTCGGCTTCCCGCTGCTCGACCTGAACGCCTTCGACCACGAGTTCCTGCCCAAGAAGCTGGTCGACGACAAGCTCATGGCCACCCGGCGGGTGGTGCCGCTGATGCAGCGGGGCAACCGGCTGTTCGTGGCCTTCTCCGACCCCACCAACCGCGCCACCTACGACGAGATCAAGTTCCAGACCGGCCTGCAGGTCGACCCGGTGGTGGTGGAGGACGGCAAGCTCGGCACGGTCATCCAGAAGATCCTCAAGGCCAACGACACCTCGCTCACCAGCTTCGTGGGCGACGACATCGACGACGCCGACCTCACCGAGGCGGTGGTCGAGACCGAAGCCGACACCGGACCCGTGGTCGAGATCGACGACGCGCCGGTGGTGAAGTACATCCAGAAGATCCTGCTCGACGCCATCAACGGCGGCGCCTCGGACATCCACTTCGAGCCCTACGAGAAGTTCTACCGGGTGCGCTTCCGCACCGACGGCGTGCTCCAGGAGATCGCCCAGCCGCCGCTTGCCATCAAGGAGAAGATCGCCTCGCGCATCAAGGTGATCTCCAAGCTCGACATCTCCGAGAAGCGCGTGCCCCAGGACGGGCGCATGAAGCTGGTGCTCTCGAAGACCCGCGCCATCGACTTCCGCGTCTCCACCCTGCCCACGCTGCACGGCGAGAAGATCGTGATGCGCATCCTCGACCCTTCCAGCGCCACGCTGGGCATCGAGGCGCTGGGCTACGAGCCCGAGCAGAAGGAGGCGCTGCTGCACGCCATCGGCCGCCCCTACGGCATGATCCTGGTGACCGGTCCCACGGGCTCGGGCAAGACGGTGTCGCTCTACACCTGCCTGAACCTGCTCAACAAGCCGGGCATCAACATCTCCACCGCCGAGGACCCCGCCGAGATCAACCTCGCCGGCATCAACCAGGTCAACGTCAACGACAAGGCCGGCCTCACCTTCGCCGCGGCGCTGCGCTCCTTCCTGCGCCAGGACCCGGACATCATCATGGTGGGCGAGATCCGCGACATCGAGACCGCCGAGATCTCCATCAAGGCGGCCCAGACGGGCCACCTGGTGCTCTCCACGCTGCACACCAACGACGCGCCCACCACGCTCACGCGCCTGCTCAACATGGGCGTGGCGCCGTTCAACATCGCATCGAGCGTGCACCTGATCACCGCCCAGCGCCTTGCGCGCAAGCTGTGCAGCTGCAAGAAGCCCCAGGACATCCCGCGCGAGGCGCTGCTGCGCGCGGGCTTCAAGCCCGAGGAACTCGACGGCACGTGGCAGCCCTACGGGCCCGTGGGATGCGAGCTGTGCAAGAATTCCGGCTACAAGGGCCGCGTGGGCATCTACCAGGTGATGCCCGTCTCCGACGAGATCAACCGCATCATCATGAAGGGCGGTGATGCCATCGACATCGCCGACCAGGCTCAGCGCGAGGGCATCCGCGACCTGCGCCAGTCGGGCCTTCTGAAGGTCCGCCAGGGCGTCACCTCCCTCGAGGAGGTCGAGGCCGTGACCAACGAATGACCGGGCGCTGACACCCGCAACCCGAGCTCGAGGAGAGACCATGGCCACCGCAACCGCCGCCGCCGGACGAGACAAACCCAAGGAGTTCAACTGGGTCTGGGAGGGCCGCGACCGCCAGGGCAAGATGATGAAGGGCGAGATGCGCGCCACCGGCGAGGCCGTGGTGAAGTCCACCCTGCGCCGCCAGGGCATCCAGGTGCTCAAGATCAAGAAGGCCCGCGCGGGCATGGGCGGGAAGGTGACCGAGAAGGACATCACCCTGTTCACCCGCCAGCTCGCCACGATGATGAAGGCCGGCGTGCCGCTGCTTCAGTCCTTCGACATCGTGGGCAAGGGCCACGCCAACCCGGCCGTGGCCAAGCTGCTCATGGACATCAAGACCGAGGTGGAGACCGGCAACTCGCTCACGGCGGCCTTCCGCAAGTACCCGCTGCACTTCGACAACCTCTTCTGCAACCTGGTGCAGGCCGGCGAGCAGGCGGGCATCCTGGACAGCCTGCTGGACCGCCTTGCCACCTACAAGGAGAAGATCCTCGCCATCAAGGGCAAGATCAAGTCGGCGCTGTTCTACCCGATCTCCATCATCGTGGTGGCCTTCGTGATCACGGCGGTGATCATGATCTTCGTGATCCCCGCCTTCAAGGACCTGTTCTCGAGCTTCGGGGCCGACCTGCCCGCGCCCACGGTGTTCGTGATGAACCTGTCCGACTTCTTCGTCTCGTACTGGTGGGCGATCTTCAGCATCATCGGCGGCAGCCTGTGGTTCTTCTTCTACTCGTGGAAGCGCTCCAAGAAGATGCAGGCCATCATGGACCGCGCCTTCCTGCGGCTGCCCATCTTCGGGGAGGTGATCCGCAAGGCCACCATCGCGCGCTGGACGCGCACGCTGTCCACCATGTTCGCCGCCGGCGTGCCGCTGGTAGAGGCGCTCGATTCCGTGGGCGGTGCGGCCGGCAACTACGTCTACTACGAGGCCACCCGCCGCATCCAGAGCGAGGTCTCCACGGGCACCAGCCTCACCCAGGCGATGCAGAACTCCGAGGTCTTCCCCAGCATGGTGATCCAGATGGTGGCCATCGGTGAGGAGTCCGGCTCGCTCGACGGCATGCTCTCCAAGGTGGCCGACTTCTTCGAGCGCGAGGTGGACGACGCGGTCGACGCGCTCTCCAGCCTCATGGAGCCCATGATCATGGTGGTGCTGGGCACGCTGATCGGCGGCATGGTGGTGGCCATGTACCTGCCCATCTTCAAGATGGGCCAGGCGATCTGACCGGCCAGGACGAACCGGCGAGGCGGGCCCCGGACGGGGCCCGTTTCGCATCCGCCCCATGACGGCCTTCCTCGAGACCCTGCAGTCCTCGCCCGGCTTCCTCACCTTCACCTGCGTGCTCGTGGGGTTGATGGTGGGAAGCTTCCTGAACGTCGTGATCCATCGCCTGCCGAAGATGATGGAGCGCGAGTGGGCCGAGCAGTGCGCCGAACTGCGTGGCGAGACGCCCGAGCCCCAGCCGCGCTACACCATCGTCACGCCGCGTTCGGCCTGCCCGAAGTGCGGCCACCGCATCACGGCGCTGGAGAACGTGCCCGTGATCAGCTGGCTCGTGCTTCGCGGCCGCTGCCGTGGCTGCAGCACCGGCATCTCGGTGCGCTACCCCCTGGTGGAACTGCTCACGGGCGTGCTCTCCGGCCTGGTGGCCTGGCACTTCGGCTGGGGGCTCGTGCTGGCCGGCGCGCTCGCCTTCACGTGGGCGATGGTGGCACTGGCCTTCATCGACCTGGACACCACGCTGCTGCCCGACGACATCACGCTGCCGCTGCTGTGGCTCGGCCTGCTGCTGAACCTCGGCGCCACCTACGTGCCGCTGCGCGACGCGGTGATCGGCGCGGTGGCGGGCTACCTCGTGCTGTGGTCGGTGTACTGGGGCTTCAAGCTGCTCACCGGCAAGGAGGGCATGGGCTACGGCGACTTCAAGCTGCTGGCGGCCATCGGCGCCTTCCTGGGCTGGAAGATGCTGCCACTGGTGATCCTGCTGTCGGCCTGCGCCGGCGCGCTCATCGGCATCGGCCTGATCGTGTTCGCGCGCCACGGCCGCCAGGTGCCGATTCCCTTCGGCCCCTATCTCGCCATCGCCGGCATGGTGGCGCTGCTGCGCGGCGAGGCGATCACGGCCCACTACCTGAGGCTGTACCTCTGAGATGCCGTTCACCGTGGCGCTCACGGGCGGGATCGGCTCCGGCAAGAGCGCCGTGGCCGGGCGCTTCGAGGCCCTGGGCGCGGGCATCGTCGACACCGACGTGATCGCCCATGCCCTCACCGGGCCCGGCGGCGCGGCCATGCCCGCCATCGCCGCGGCCTTCGGCCCGGACTTCGTGGCCGTCGACGGCAGCCTCGATCGCGACCGCATGCGCGCCCGCGTGTTCGCCGAGCCCGCCGCCCGCCGGCGGCTGGAGGCCATCCTGCACCCCATGATCCGCGCCGAGGCCGAGGCGCGCCGGGCCGCGCTGCGAACGCCCTACGCCATGATGGTCATCCCGCTGCTCGTGGAGTCCGGCGACCCACGCGGGCGCTTCGACCGCATCCTGGTGGTGGACTGCAGCCCCGGGACGCAGATCGAGCGGGTGATGGCCCGCAGCCGCCTGGCGCGCGAGGCAGTCGAGAACATCCTGGCCGCCCAGGCCACCCGCGCGCAGCGGCTGGCGGTGGCCGACGACGTGATCGACAACGAGGGGCCGCTGTCGGCACTGGACGACGCCGTGGCCGCCCTGCATGGACGCTACCTGGCCGCGGCGCGGGAACACGCGGCACGGGCGGTTCCGCAATGAACGTGAAGGGCTTCCGGATGTTTGCCTGCGCACATCGTTTGGCCGATACTTCGGCGACTTTTCGTCAGGCCCCGGGCCGCGCACCGTGATCAGCTACGAGTTTCCTCTGAACGAACGCGTTCGGACGCTGCTGCGCCTGGAGGATCTCTACGACAAGGCGGAGTACTTCGCCGGCAGCGACGACTCGCGACCCCATCACACGGCGATCATCTCCCTGTTCGAGATCCTCGACGTGGCGAGCCGGGCCGACCTCAAGTCCGAGCTGATGCAGGAGCTCGAGCGCCAGCGCCAGAACCTCGAGTCGCTGCGAAGCAACCCGGCAATCTCCACCGACGCCCTCGACAAGGTCCTGAAGGATATCGATAGCGCCAACGCGAGTCTCTACCAGGCGTCGGGCAAGACCGGCCAGGAAATCCGCGAGAACGACTGGCTCATGAGCATCCGCCAGCGCGCCGCCATCCCCGGCGGCGTGTGCGAGTTCGACCTGCCCTCCTATCACTACTGGCTGCACCAGGACCCGGCCCTGCGCCGTGCCGAGCTGCTCAAGTGGCTGGGCCACTTCTCGCCGCTGCGCGAGGGCGTGCGCATCGTGCTGCGGCTGCTGCGCGAGAGCGGCAAGAGCGCCAGCTCCCACGCCCCGGGCGGGGTGTTCCAGCAGATGATGGGCGGACGCCTCGCCCAGATGCTGCGGGTGTCGGTGGCGGCGGGGCTCCCCTGCGTGCCCGAGGTGAGCGCCAACAAGTACGCGCTCAACGTGCGTTTCACGCACGCGCTGGGCCCCGACCGGGGCAAGACCTTCGACCAGGACGTGAGCTTCGAGCTCGTGTTCTGCAACATCTGATGCCCGCCGAGGGCAAGCCCCGCGAGGTGCCCTGCCCTCGGTGCGGCAAGGCAGCGCCCTGGTCCACGGGCAATCCGTGGCGGCCGTTCTGCTCGGAACGCTGCAAGATGATCGACTTGGGCGCCTGGGCCTCGGAGGCCTACCGCATCCCCGTCCAGGAAGCCGACGACGGTTCCGCCGGCGAGGAGCGCGGCTAGCCCCAGAAGCCGCGGATGCCCGCCACGCCGTGGGCGCCGGCGGCGCGCGCTGCGTCCAGGTCCTGGGGGCCGAGCCCGCCGATGGCGAAGACCGGCATGGGCAGTCCGCCGGCCAGCGCGGCGAAACCCTTCCACCCCAGCGGCAGCGCGCCCGGATGCGAGGCGGTTGCGCGCACCGGCCCCAGCACCAAGTAGTCCAGTCCCAGCGCCCGGGCATGGGCCAGTTCGGCCGCGTCGTGGCAGGACGCGCCCGCCAGGGCCTGCGCGGGCCGGCTTGTCAGGGCCATCAGCGAACGGGCCGGCAGGTGCACGCCGTCGGCCTGTCCCGGCGGCAGGCCGGCGTCGGCGTTGATCACCAACCGGGCGCCGGCGGCGCGGGTCCGCGCCAGCACCGCCTCGAGGAGCGCCGCCGCGCGCCCGGGTGGCAGCGCCTTCTCGCGGAACTGCACCAGCTTCAGGCCTCGGGCCAGGGAGCGATCCAGCGCCTCCAGGAAGGCGGCCTCGCCCATGCCGGCCGCATCGCTGACGCCCATGGCCACGGGCAGCGCCAGGGCTGCCAGGATCGGTCCGTTGGCGGGCAGCACCGGCGAGACGTCCAGCCGGTCGGCACGCGCCTGCCAGGCGAAGCGCTGGCCCTCGCGTCCGTGGGGCTCGCCACGCCAGCGGTCCACCCGGCGGAAATGCAGCCGCACGTGGCCGTGCTCGTAGACATGCTCGCGGGTGATCCAGGGCCAGGAGCGCTCCAGCTCGAGACCCAGTTCCTCGTGCAGCTCGCGCGCCAGCGCGTGCTCCACCGACTCGCCCGCCTCCACCTTGCCGCCGGGAAACTCCCACCAGCCTGCGTAGACCTTGCCCTCGGGCCGCTGGGCCAGCAGGAAGCTGCCGTCGGGACGCTCGATCACCGCGGCGGCCACGTCGATGACGCGGCCGGCGCTCACCTGCGGCGCGCGGCGCGCGCCGGGCTGCGCTGCGCGAGCAGCGCGCGCCCGGCGTAGTCGCGCGCGAAGTGCCAGGCCACGCGCCCGCTGCGCGAGCCGCGCGACAGCGCCCACTGCAGCGCCTCGCGCTCCATGCCCTCGCGGTCGTCCAGTCGCACGCCGAGCTTCTCCACCCAGTGCCGCACGATCTCGAGGTAGTGGTCCTGGTCGAAGGGGTAGAACGAGATCCACAGGCCGAAGCGCTCGGACAGCGAGATCTTCTCCTCCACCGTCTCGCCCGGGTGGATCTCCTCGCCCAGGTATTTCGTCTCGAGGTTCTCGCTCATGTACTCGGGCATGAGGTGGCGGCGGTTGGAGGTGGCGTAGATCAGCACGTTGTCGGTCGGCGCCGCGATGGAGCCGTCGAGCACCGCCTTGAGCGCCTTGTAGGAGGGCTCGTCTGCCTCGAAGGACAGGTCGTCGCAGAACACGATGAAGCGCTGCGGCGCGCCGGCCACCTGGTCCACCAGCTCGGGCAGGTCCACGAGGTCCTGCTTGTCCACCTCGATGAGCCGCAGGCCGCGCGGCGCATGCCTCGCCAGCACCGCCTTCACGAGCGAGGACTTGCCCGTGCCGCGCGCTCCCGTGAGCAGCACGTTGTTGGCGGGCACGCCCTCCACGAAGCGGCGGGTGTTGCCCTCGATCAGCTTCGCCTGGTCTTCCACGCCTCGCAGGTCGGCGAGCGTGATGCGGTGCGGATGCAGCACGGGCAGCAGGGCGCGCTGGTTGCCGCGGCGGCGCCAGCGGAAGGCCACGTGGGCCGCGAAGTCCGGCGGCGGGGCGGCGGAGGGAAGCCAGTCCTCGATGCGCTCGAGCACGCGCTCGGCGCGTCCGATCAGCGAGGCGAGGTCGGCGGCACCGGCCGCGCGGCCGTCACGTGCGGTACTCGGCATTGATCTTGACGTAGTCGTAGGAGAAGTCGCAGGTCCACACGGTGGTGGAGGCCGTGCCGCGGCCGAGCGAGACGCGCACCGCGATCTCGGCGGGCTGCATGACGCGCACGCCGTCCTCCTCGCGATAGGAGGGTGCGCGCCCGCCGTCCGCGATGACCTGGACGTCACCGAGCCAGAGATTGACGCGCCCGGTGTCCAGGTCCTCCACGCCGGCGTTGCCGATGGCCATGAGCAGCCGGCCGAGGTTGGGATCGGAGGCGAAGAACGCGGTCTTCACCAGCGGGGAGTTGGCGATGCCGCGCGCCACGGCCAGCGCCTCGGATTCGGCCGCCGCGCGTTCGACCGTCACGGTGATGAACTTGGTGGCCCCCTCGCCGTCGCGGGCGATGGCCTGGGCCAGCGGCACGGCCACCGCCGTCAGCGCCTCGCGCAGCGCGGCGTACGCCGCGCTGCCGGCCGCCACGGGCGCACCGCCGGCCGCACCGGTGGCCACCAGGACGAAGGAATCGTTGGTGGAGGTGTCGCCATCCACCGTGACGCGGTTGAAGGACCTGTCGGCCACCTCGCGCACCAGCGCGCGCAGGGCCTCGGGCTCCACGGCCGCGTCGGTGGCCACGAAGGCGAGCATGGTGGCCATGTCGGGCTGGAGCATGCCCACGCCCTTGGCGATGCCGGTGACCGTGACGGTGCGCCCATCGACCGCGGCGCGCACCGAGGCGCCCTTGGGCACCGTGTCGGTGGTCATGATGGCGCTGGCGGCCTCGGCCCAGTGCGCCGCGCCGAGCGAGGCCGCGCAGCGCGGGAGCGCCGCCTCGATGCGGTCCACCGGCAGGTGCTCGAGGATCACGCCGGTGGAGAAGGGCAGCACCTGCCGCGGCTCGCAGCCGAGCAGCGCGGCGGCCGCCCTGCAGGTGGCGACGGCGGCCTCGAGGCCGCGGCTGCCGGTGCCGCAGTTGGCGTTGCCTGCGTTCACCACCAGGCCGCGGATCTCGCCCGCGGACTCGAGGTGGCGCCGGCACACCTGCACCGGCGCGGCGGCGAAGGCGTTGCGGGTGAACACGCCCGCCACCCGCGTGCCGGGCGCGAAGCGCATGAGCATCAGGTCGCGGCGGTTGGCCTTGCGGATCCCGGCCTCGGCGAAGCCCAGTTCCACGCCCGCCACGGGATGCAGGTCCTCCGCGCGCGGCGGGACGAGATTCACCGCCATGGGGTCAGGCCAGTCGCCCGTGGCACTGCTTGTACTTCTTGCCCGAGCCGCACGGGCACGGGTCGTTGCGCCCCACCTTGCCCGCAGCCCGCACCGGCTCGGCCTTCTGGTCGGCGTTCGCCTCGGCCAGCGCCTCGTCCTGGTCCATGTGCTGGAAGCGCACGTTGGTGAGGTTGACCGGCTCCTCGGCCTTCTCGAGCTCGGCCTCGGTGCGGATCTGCACCGTCATGAGCACGCGCGTGACCTCGGAGCGCACCGCCTCCACCAGCAGCGAGAACAGCTCGAAGGCTTCGCGCTTGTACTCCTGCTTGGGGTTCTTCTGGGCGTAGCCGCGCAGGTGGATGCCCTGGCGCAGGTGGTCGAGCGAAGCGAGGTGCTCGCGCCAGTGCTGGTCGACGCTCTGCAGCATGATGGCGCGCTCGTACTGGTGCCAGGCCTGCGGGTCCACGATGGCCACCTTGGCCGCATAGGCGGCGTCGGCGGCCTCGACCACGCGCTCGCGCAGCGCCCCGGCATCGAGGTTCTCGTCATCGCGCAGCCATGCGTCCAGCGGCACGTCGAGGTTGTACTCCGCCAGCAGCGCCTTCTGCAGCCCCGGAACGTCCCACTGCTCCTCGACGCTCTCGGGCGGCACGTGCGCGTCCACCATGGCCTCGATGGCGCCGTGGCGCAGGCCCTTCACGGAGTCGCTCACGTCGTCGGACTCGAGCAGCTCGTTGCGCTGCTGGTAGATCACCTTGCGCTGGTCGTTGGCGACGTCGTCGTACTCGAGCAGCTGCTTGCGGATGTCGAAGTTGCGTGCCTCCACCTTGCGCTGGGCGTTCTCGATGGCGCGCGTGACCCAGGGATGCTCGATGGCCTCGCCCTCGGGCATCTTGAGGCGGTCCATGATGGCCGCCACGCGGTCAGAGGCGAAGATGCGCAGCAGTGGATCCTCGAGCGAGAGATAGAAGCGGCTCGAGCCCGGGTCTCCCTGGCGGCCTGACCGGCCGCGCAGCTGGTTGTCCACCCGCCGAGACTCGTGACGCTCGGTGCCCACGATGTGCAGCCCGCCGACCGAGACCACCTGGTCGTGGAGCTTCTGCCATCCGGCCCGCACCTCCTGCTCGCGAGCCTGCTTCTGCGCCGCGTCGAGCGAGTCGTCCGCGTGGATGGCGGCGATCTCGGGCTCGGGGTTGCCGCCCAGGACGATGTCGGTGCCGCGACCGGCCATGTTGGTGGCGATGGTGATCACGCCCGGGCGTCCGGCCTGGGCGACGATCTCGGCCTCGCGGGCGTGCTGCTTGGCGTTGAGCACCTGGTGAGGGAGGCGCTCCTTCTCGAGCATCGTGGAGAGCAGCTCGGAGTTCTCGATGGAGGTGGTGCCCACCAGCACCGGCTGGCCGCGCTCGTGGCAGTCCTTGATGTCGTTCAGGATCGCCTGGTGCTTCTCGCGGGCGGTGCGGAACACCTGGTCCATGCGGTCCTGGCGCACCATCGGACGGTGGGTGGGGATGATCACCGTCTCGAGGTTGTAGATGTGCTGGAACTCGTAGGCCTCGGTGTCGGCCGTGCCCGTCATGCCCGAGAGCTTCCGGTACATGCGGAAGTAGTTCTGGAAGGTGATCGAGGCGAGGGTCTGGTTCTCCTTCTGAACCGAAACGCCCTCCTTCGCCTCCACCGCCTGGTGCAGGCCCTCGGACCAGCGCCGCCCGGGCATCAGCCGTCCGGTGAATTCGTCGACGATGATGATCTCGTCGTTCTGAACCACGTACTGCTGATCGCGATGGAACAGGCTGTGCGCACGCAGCGCGGCGTTCAGATGATGCATGAGATTGATGTTTGCCGCATCGTACAGGCTGCTGCCCTCGGCCAGCAACCCGGCCTGCACCAGCAGCTCCTCGGCATGCTCGTGGCCCGCCTCCGAGAGGATGACCTGGTGCGCCTTCTCGTCAACCCAGTAGTCTCCCGGCCCCTTTTCCTCCTTCTGCCGGATCAGCTTGGGCGCGACCTGGTTCATCCGGTGATAGAGCTCGGTGGTGTCCTCGGCCTGGCCGGAAATGATGAGGGGGG
>CAZXJW010000010.1:0-28848 GCA_964641005.1 uncultured Rhodocyclaceae bacterium | reverse complement strand
CCTCTACACCGAGCAGATCCAGAGCCTGCTGCGCAACGCCATCGCCTCCGCCCAGTCCCACAGCAAGGCGCCGCGGGTGCTGCTCACCTCCTTCCCCACCGAGCAGCACAACCTCGGACTGCTGATGGTGGAGGCCGTCCTGGTGGTGGATGGCGCGACCTGCATCCCGCTGGGCACCGAGACGCCCGCCCCCGAGATCGTGCGCGCCGCCATCGCCCGCCGCGCCGACGTGGTCGCCCTGTCCTTCAGCGCCGCATTCCCCGAGCGCCAGGCCGCCTCCGGCCTCCGCGACCTTCGGCTGGCGCTGCCGCGCCACGTGGAACTGTGGGCCGGCGGCAGTTGCGTGCGCCGCCTGCGCAAGTCCATCGACGGCGTGACGCTGGTGCGCTCTCTCGACCAGATCGGCACCCTGCTGTCCGACTGGCGCGGGGTCCACGGCCTTAGCTGACCGGTGCGGCGGCCGCCGCACCCGTGCAACGCCGTGACCAAGCCGCTGCCGGAGAAGCCCTGCGCCCACTGCGGCCGTCCCATGGCCTGGCGCAAGCGCTGGCGCAACACCTGGGATGCCGTGCGCTACTGCTCCGACCGATGCAGGAAGGCGTCGCGCCATGGGCGCTGACGTGGCACTGGTCCTCGGCGACCAGCTGAGCCTCGACAACCCGGCCCTGGGCCGCGTCGACCGGACCGGCGCCACGGTGCTCATGATCGAGGCACCCGGCGAGGCCGGCCACGTCTGGAGCCACAAGGCACGCATCGCGTTGTTCCTCTCGGCCATGCGCCACTTCGCCGCCGCCTTGCGCGCGGCGGGCTGGACCGTGCGCTACGTCGCACTCGACGAACCCGGCCCCGCCAGCCTCTCCGGACGCCTCGAGGCGCAGCTGCGCGCCCTCGGCGCCCGCAGCCTGGTGGCCTGCGAGGCTGGCGAGTGGCGCGTCCAGCGCGACGTGCAGGACGCCTGCGCCCGTGCCGGCGTGGCCGGCACCTGGGTGTCGGACCCCCACTTCCTGCTCTCGCGTGCGGAGTTCTCCCGGTGGGTGGGGGAACGGCGCGAGCTTCGCATGGAGCACTTCTACCGCTGGATGCGGGCCCGAACGGGCGTGCTCATGGAGGATGGCCAGCCGGCCGGCGGACGATGGAACTTCGACGCCGACAACCGGCGCGGCTTCGGGCGCGCGGGGCCGCGCGACGTGCCCCGGCCCGCGCACCACGCCCCTGACGGCATCACGCGTGAGGTGCTGGAACTGGTGGGCTCGCGGTTTCGCGACCATCCGGGAAGCCTCGAGCACTTCGCCTGGCCGGTGACCCGCGCCCAGGCACTCGCCTCTCTTGCCGACTTCATCGAACACCGCCTTCCCGGCTTCGGCCGGCACCAGGACGCCATGTGGGAGGGCGAGCCCCACCTCTGGCATTCGCTGCTGTCCACCAGCCTGAACCTGAAGCTGCTCCATCCCCGAGAGGTGATCGACGCCGCCGTGCGCGCGTGGCGCGAGCGCGACCTGGACCTTGCCGGCGTGGAGGGCTTCGTGCGCCAGGTGCTGGGCTGGCGGGAGTTCATCCGCGGGGTGTACTGGCACTTCATGCCGGGGCTGGCCTCGGACAACCACTTCGGCCACCGGCGCCCCCTGCCGGCCTGGTACTGGACCGGCGAGACCGGCATGGCCTGCCTGCGCGCGGCCATCGGGCAGACCCTGGAGCACGGCTACGCCCACCACATCCAGCGCCTCATGGTGACGGGCAACTTCGCGCTGCTGGCCGAGATCTCGCCCCGGGCGGTGGCGGACTGGTACCTGGCGGTGTACGTGGACGCGGTGGAATGGGTGGAACTGCCCAACACCGCCGGCATGGCGCTCTACGCCAATGGAGGGCGCTTCACGAGCAAGCCCTACGCGGCCTCGGGCGCCTACATCGACCGCATGAGCAACCACTGCAGGGGCTGCCGCTACCGCCCGGGAGAGCGCACCGGACCGCAGGCCTGCCCGGTGACCACGCTGTTCTGGAACTTCCTCGACCGTCACGAGACCGCCTTCGCGCGCAATCCGCGCACGGCCCTGATGGCGGGCAACGTGGCCCGCCTGCCAGCGGCCGAGCGTGCCGCCATCCGCGCCGAGGCCCGGCGGATGCTCGACGGGATCGACGCTCTGTAGCCCGCCCGCGTCCGGCGGCGCCGATCCCTGCTAAACTGCCGCGCCCTTCCCAACGCCGCCGCGCCCTCCAACGCCGCCGCCACATGCTCTATCCGGAGATCTACCGCCAGCTCGAGTCCGTGCGCTGGGACATGGCCGATGACGTGCCATGGGATCGGTTCGATCCCGCCCTGCTCACCGACGAGCAGGCCGTCACCATCAAGATGAACGCCATCACCGAGTGGTCGGCGCTCCCGGCCACCGAGATGTTCCTGCGCGACAACCGCGACGACAGCGACTTCTCCGCCTTCATGTCGGTGTGGTTCTTCGAGGAACAGAAGCATTCGCTGGTGCTGATCGAGTACCTGCGCCGCTACCGGCCCGACCTGGTGCCCACGGAGCAGGAGCTGCACGCGGTGCGCTTCGAGTTCGACCCGGCACCGCCGCTCGAGACCCTGATGATGCATTTCTGCGGCGAGATCCGGCTCAACCACTGGTACCGCTGCGCGGCCGACTGGCACACCGAGCCCGTGATCAAGTCCATCTACGACATCATCTCGCGCGACGAGGCACGCCACGCGGGCGCCTACCTCAAGTACATGCGCCGCGCCATCGACCGCCTCGGTGACGAGGCGCGCGCCGCCTTCGCCCGCATCGGAACGCTCATGGCGAGCTCCGGGCGCAGCGGCAAGGCGCTCCATCCCACCAACCTGCACGTCAACAAGGCGCTGTTCCCCAACGACACGGTGCAGTCGCGCCTTCCCGACCCCGAATGGCTGGAGCGCTGGCTCGACGGCCAGATCCGCTTCGGCCGCGAGTGGGAGCACAAGGTCGTGGCGATGATCCTGAAGAACCTCTCGCTCCTGTTCGAGCGGCCCATCGGCACGCTGCAGGAACTGTCGCGCTACCGCAAATCGCTCGGCCGTCCCGAGGCCGGCAGCGTCGCGGCCTGAGCCTGGTGGCGCAGGCGCCGGCCTTCGAGCGCAAGCTGTGCGCGCCGGCCGAACTGGCGGCGCGTGCCCGGCAAGTGGCGCGGCCGCTGGTGTTCACCAACGGCGTGTTCGACATCCTGCACCGCGGCCACGTCACCTACCTGGCCGAGGCGCGCGCCCTGGGCGCAGCCCTGGTGGTGGCCCTGAACAGCGACGCGTCCGTGCGCCGTCTGGGCAAGGGCGACGACCGGCCCGTGAACGTCCTCGAGGACCGCATGGCCGTGGTGGCGGCGCTGGAGAGCGTCGACCTGGTGACATGGTTCGACGAGGACACGCCGCTGTCGGCGATCCTGGCCGCCCGCCCCGAAGTGCTCGTGAAGGGCGGGGACTGGAGCGTCGATCGCATCGTCGGCGCCGCGGAGGTGCGCGGCTGGGGCGGCTCCGTGCACTCCATCGCCTTCCGCCACGAGCGCTCCACCACCGCCCTGCTCGCCCGCATCCGCGGCGCCTGAGCGCCACTGCCCAGTACCGGCGCGCGCGCCGGCCCCGAAAGGACGTCCCATGCCCTCCCGCACCGCCCGCGCCCACCGTTTCCTGGGCGACCTCTGGCAGCTCGCCCGCCCCTACTGGTTCTCCGAGGAGAAGGGTTCGGCGAGGCTGCTGCTGGCGGCCATCGTGGCGCTCACGCTGGGCATGGTCTACATGAACGTGCAGCTGAACCAGTGGAACAACGCGTTCTTCACCGCGCTGCAGAAGCGCGACGGCTCCACCTTCGTGCCGCTGATGACGAAGTTCACCGTGCTGGCCTGCATCTACATCGCCATGGCGGTCTACCAGATCTACCTGCGCCAGGCGCTGCAGATCCGCTGGCGTCGCTGGCTCACCGCCTTCTACCTTGACGAATGGCTCGGCGGGCGCAACTACTACCGGATGCAGCTCACCGGCTCGGCCACGGACAACCCCGACCAGCGCATCGCCGAGGACCTGGATCTGTTCGTGGACAAGTCGCTGACGCTCTCGCTCGGGCTGCTCGACTCGGTGGTGACGCTGGTCTCCTTCGTGGGCATTCTCTGGGGGCTGTCCGGCGCCATCGAGTTCACCTGGGGCGGCGAGACCTGGGAGCTGTACGGCTACATGGTGTGGGTGGCCGTGGCCTACGCGGTGGCTGGCAGCTGGATCGCGCATCGCATCGGCCGACGCCTGATCGGCCTGAACTACCACCGCCAGCGCCTCGAGGCGGACTTCCGCTTCGCCATGGCGCGCTTCCGCGAGAACGTGGAGGGCGTGGCGCTGTACCGCGGCGAGACCGACGAGCGGCGCGGCTTCCTGGCCCGCTTCTCGGCACTGGCCGGGAACTGGTGGGAGATCATGAAGCGCCAGAAGCTGCTCAACACCTTCACCGTGGGCTACTCGCAGGCGGCGATCATCTTCCCCTACCTGGTGGCGGGGCCGCGCTACTTCGCCGGCAAGCTGGAGCTCGGCGACCTCACCCAGACCGCGGGCGCCTTCGGCTACGTGCAGAACGCGCTGTCGTGGTTCATCAACGCGTACGGCGAGTTCGCGAGCTGGAAGGCCACGGTGGACCGACTCACCACCTTCCGCCACGCCGTCGCCGAGGCCGGGTCGGGTGCGCGAGCGGAACCGGGCGTGGGCCTGGCAACCGGCGGCGGAGGGGTGGCGCTAGAGGACGTTTCGCTGCGCCTGCCGGGCGGTGCCCTGCTGCTGGATGCGGCCCGCGCAGACTTCGGCGCGGGCGAGCGCGTGCTGGTGCGCGGTCCGTCGGGCTCGGGCAAGAGCACGCTGTTCCGGGCCATGGCGGGCATCTGGCCCTTCGGCTCGGGCACGGTACGCGTGCCCGAGGGCGCGCGCACGCTGTTCCTGCCGCAGCGTCCCTACTTCCCGCTGGGCAGCCTGCGCGAGGCTCTGGCCTACCCGTCCGATGCGGCCAGGTTCGAAGACGCGACGCTGCGCGCGACGCTCGCCGACGTGGGCCTGGGAGAACTCGCCGACCGGCTGGACGAAGAGACGCCCTGGGGCCAGCGCCTGTCCGGCGGCGAGCAGCAGCGCGTGGCCATCGCCCGCGCGCTGCTGCAGAAACCCGACTGGCTGTTCCTCGACGAGGCCACCTCCAACCTCGATCCGGCCTCGGAGCAGGCGCTCTATGCGCTGCTCGCGCAGCGCCTGCCCGGCACCTCCATCCTGAGCATCGCCCATCGCCCGGAACTCGAGCGACACCATGACCGCGTGGTGGAGATCGACCCGGGCACGCGCCGGCTGTCGGAGTTCGCGGACGCGGGCTCTCGGGCCTGAGGCCGGACCCGCATCGGCGGCAAGTCCGCCGCGGCTGCACGCCTCGCCCCGCTTCGGCGGCAAGGCGGAACGGCAGTTGCGGGCCTGGTCCCGGTCGCCGGTCAGGGGCAGCGCCCGCCGCGCACGCTGGTGCCGGCGAAGGACGGGCGCAGTTCCAGCACGCGCTGCGTCTCCGCCTCCAGCGGATTGCGGATGTAGAGCGCCGTGAGGCGCACCTGCTGCTGGCGCGCGCCCACCACGGCGGAGCGCACGCCGCGCGCCTTGAGCGCCTCGAGGAAGCGCTGTGCGCCCTCCTCGCTGCGGAAGATGCCCAGCGACACGGCGTTCTCCCACTCGCCGCGCTCCTGCACGAGGTAGGTCTCGCCCACGCCCAGCTTCGTGAGTTCCACCACCTTGCGCTCGGCCAGCTCGCGGCTCTTCTGCGGCGGGATGTAGACCCACCAGCCGGCGGGCACGGGAACGGGCGCGGCCTGCAGCCGCGGCCCGAGCGCGAGGCCCTCCAGCGCCCCGCGGGCGCGCTCGGCCTCCTCGACGGAGAAGGGCGCCCACTCCAGGCAGGCCTCGGGAACCGGGGCGGCGGCCTCCTGCTCGTCGCCGAGGATGCTCAGCCGCTCGGGGTTCACCTGCTGGTGCACCAGTGCGTCGTCCGCCCCGGGCGTGTTCTCGCGCAGCCATCCCCAGGCGAACAGTGCCAGGTTGGCGACCAGCAGCGCCACGGCCAGCGATCTCACGGCGCGCGCTCCGCGGCGGCGATGGCCACCAGGCCCTCGAGCACGAGTCGCTCCACGTGCAGCGCATCGGCGGGCAGCAGCGGCAGCAGTTCCGGCGCGCCGCCGCCGGTGAGCAGCAACGCGGGCGCCGCGCCACAGCGGCGCTGCACCCTCGCGAGCATCGCCAGCACGGCGCCCGCGGCCGCGGACAGCGCGCCGGTGGTCATGGCATCCGCCGTGGCGTCCGGGAACTCGGCGAAGGCGCCGCGCGCGGCCGTGAGATCCGCCGTGCCCTGCGCCAGGGCGCGCAGCATCAGGTCCACGCCGGGCAGGATCATGCCGCCGAGGAACAGCCCGGTGCCGTCGAGGGCATCCACCGTCACGGCGGTGCCGGCATTGGCCACCACGCATGGACCGGCGATGCGCCCGCGCGCCCCCACCAGCGCGGCCCAGCGATCGGCGCCGAGCCGCGCGGGGTCCCGGTAGCCGTTGCGCACCCCGCCGCAGTGCGCCGACGCAGCCAGGAATCCGGCCTTCAGGCCTAGCGAGCGCGCGGTGGCCTCGATCGCCTCGCGCGCCGGTGCGCCGGCCACGTTGGCCGCCAGCACCCGGGCCGGCAACTCTGGCAGTGCCGCCAGCGCCGTCCCCAGGGTGCCTGCATCGCGCGTGGCCACCGCGCCCGCGGCGCGCCAGCGGGCGCCGTCGTGCAGGCCCCACTTGATGCGGGTGTTGCCCGCGTCCATCACCAGCACGGTGGCGCTCACGACGGTGGCACCCCGGTGCCGCGCAGGCTCACCTCGCCGCCGTGCAGCCGCACCACGCCCCCGGACGAGCGCAGCAGCAGTGCGCCGTCGGCAGCCGTGCCTTCGACCGTGCCCTCGAGGGTGCGTCCATCGGGCAGCTGCACGCGGGCCGGCGCGCCGTGCAGGGCGTGCAGATCCCGGAAAGGTGCCTCGAAGGGCGCGAAGCCCTGCAGCGCGAAGCGTTCCATGACATCGGCAAGCTGGGCGAGCACGCCCGCGAGCAGCGCGTTGCGGTCCGGATCGCCGCCCGCCTCGGCCAGGTCCGCCACGGGCTGGTCCACCGCCTCACGCAGCGCCGCTGGCAGGTGCACGTTTATGCCGATGCCCACCACCACCGCGGCCGGCCCCAGGGCATCCCCCTGCAGCTCCACCAGGATGCCTCCGAGCTTGCGGCCGCGGTACAGGATGTCGTTGGGCCACTTCAGCCGCACGTCGCGCGCCCCGGCCGCGGCCAGCGCGCGCGCCACCGCCACGCCCACGGCCAGGCTGAGCCCCGACAGCCCCGCCGCGCCCTGCTCGAAGCGCCACAGCAGCGAGAAGGTGAGCGAGCTGCCCAGGCCGCTCGCCCAGGCGCGGCCGCGGCGGCCGCGGCCGCCGGTCTGGAGTTCGGCGGCCAGCACGCTGCCCGAGGGCGCGCCCCGCGCCGCCTCGGCCATCAGCTCGGAGTTGGTGGAGGCCAGCGATTCGGCCACGCGGACGTGGAAGCGCCCCGCCTGCGTGCCCAGCAGGGCGACGACCCGCGCGGCGTCCAGCCACGCCGGCCCGCCCTCGAGCCGGTAGCCCCGGCCGCGCACCCGCTGCACGTCGAGGCCGAGCGACCCTGCCTCGCGGATGGCGTTCCACACGGTGGCGCGCGTGACGCCCAGCGCCTGCGCGATGTCCTCGCCCGAACGGAACGCGCCGTCGCCGAGCAGACGCAGGGTGGCCAGGGTGAGCGGATTCATGGGCGCGCATGATAGCGGCGCGCGGGCGCCCGGCGGGTTTGCTGATCCAGGTCAACGCGCCTGTGCGGCACGTTGCCGACACTGCAGCCATTCCTGACGGAGGACGCCGTGTACAAGCACATTCTGATTCCCACCGACGGCTCGGCGCTGTCGAAGAAGGCGGTGAAGGCCGGCCTGAAGTTCGCCAGATCCATCGGCGCCAAGGTGACGGCCTTCAACTCCCCGCCGGCCTACGAGCTGATGATCTACGGCGAGTACTTCCCGCCCGACCTGCTGCCGCAGGCGGAGTACGAGGCGCGGGCCCGCCGCCAGGCCGAGACGATCCTCGCCGCCGTGGAGAAGGAGGCGGCCGCCGCCGGCGTGGCCTGCGCCACCCACGTGCAGAGCAGCCGCGTGCCCTGGGAGGCGATCATCGAGGCGGCGCAGAAGAAGCGCTGCGACCTGATCTTCATGGCCTCCCACGGACGGCGCGGACTCGCCGGCCTGCTGCTGGGCAGCGAGACCACCCAGGTGCTCACCCACTCGAAGATACCGGTGCTGGTTTACCGCTGAGCCCCGCCGGGGCCGTGCCGCCGGCGCGGCCCCGGGTGCTATAGTCGCCGCGCCCTCCATCCCCCGAGGCCGCGATGCGCTCCCGATTCCTCGCCGTCGCCGCGCTGCTGCTCGCGGCCCTGATGCCCGCCATCGCCCACGCCCAGGCGTGGCCGGCCAGGCCCATTCGCCTGGTGGTGCCCTTCCCGCCGGGCGGCACGCCCGACATCCTGTCGCGCCTGCTCGGCCAGCGCGCGGCCCGTGCCCTGGGCCAGCAGGTGGTGGTGGACAACCGCGTGGGCGCCGGCGGCAACGTGGCCATGGAGCTGGTGGCGCGCAGCGCCCCCGACGGCTACACCATCATCATGGGCACCATCGGCACCTGTGCGCTCAACCCCGCGCTGTACGCCAACCTGTCCTTCTCGGTGGAACGGGACTTCGCGCCGCTGATGCTGGTGGGCTCGATCCCCAACATGCTGGCCGTGCACCCCTCGGTGCCCGCGAGTTCCGTGAAGGAACTGGTGGCGCTGGCGAAATCCCAGCCCGGCAGGCTCACCTACGGCAGTTCCGGCTTCGGCTCCTCCCTGCACCTGGCGGGCGAGCTGTTCCGCGGCGCCGCCGGCGTGGACATCGTGCACGTGCCCTACAAGGGCTCCCAGCCCGCCCTGATCGACCTGGTGGCCGGGCAGGTGAACTTCATGTTCGACAACATGCCATCGATCCTGCCCATGGCCCAGGCGGGCAAGGTGCGCCCGCTCGCGGTCACGAGCTCGAAGCGCTCGCTCCTGTTTCCGGCCGTGCCCACCATGTCCGAGGCGGGCTATCCCGGCTTCGTGCTCACGCCCTGGTTCGGCCTGCTCGCGCCGGCGAAGGTCCCGGAGCCGGTGCTCGCGAAACTCAACGCCGCCTTCAACGAGGCCCTCAACGATCCGGCGGTGCGCAAGCGCCTCGCGGAGATCGACCTCGACCCCGCCGGCGGATCGGGCGCCGAGTACGGGGCGCTGATCCGCAGCGAGTCGGAGCGCTGGGGCCGGCTGATCCGCGAGAAGAACATCAAGGCCGAATGAGCCCGCGGCGACGGCCATGAAGTTCATCTCCCAGCTCATCGGCGCGCACCGCACCCGCTATCCGGCCATGGCGCTCGCCGACGTGTACAAGCTGCTGCACCAGGCGGCCCTCGGTCCAGCCCACGCCGTCGACCCGGCCACGGCGCGCGCGCGGCTGGCGGACGAACTGGGTTCGCTGGGTCCGGGACCCGCCGAACCGCTCGTGGATCCCATCTCACCCGACGGACGGCTGGCGCGCGTGCACCTCCGCACGTGGGCGGCACGGGGCCTCCCGACCCAGGCGCTGGCCGAGGCGTTCGTGTCCACGGCTGCCGCCTGGCCCGCCGATGCCGCAAAGCTCGCGCGCTTCTGCGGCTGCCTGGGCGAGCTGGCCGACGTCGGCGGCGTGCCCGCCACGCGCGAAGCGGTGGAGGCCTTCGTGGCGCAGTGCGAGCGCGAGGGCTGGCCCGCGCTGCATCACTCCGAGGCCTTCCGCACGGCCCACGCGCCGGCCTACCGCGTGGTGGACATTTCACTGCTGCCCCCCGGCATCGCCTGAGAAGGCACGCGGCGATCCGCCACGGCTGCCTGGCCGAGCCGGATCGCCTCGCGGGTCACGGACGACGCCGGTCTGCATCCGGAGGTGCCATGAACGAGACGAGCCTGCGCATCCGCGAGGTGCGCGCCTTCCCCATCTCCCACCCCGTGGCGCCGGAACACGCGGTGACCCTGGGCGTGGGCCGCCAGGTCAAGCGCGACGCGGTGCTGGTGAAGGTGGAGACCGAATCCGGCCTGCACGGCTGGGGCGAGGCACACCACGGTCGCGCCCCCGGCGCCGTGGCGAAGTTCGTGGAGACCACGCTGCGCCAGCTGGTGCTGGGCATGGACGCCCACGACGTGAACGGCATCTGGAAGC
Source organism: uncultured Rhodocyclaceae bacterium (assembly GCA_964641005.1). Taxonomy (GTDB): domain Bacteria; phylum Pseudomonadota; class Gammaproteobacteria; order Burkholderiales. The sequence goes on along the minus strand of CAZXJW010000010.1, from coordinate 18,533 downwards.
GCGTGCACGACCGGCAGCTCGCCTCGCACGGCCTGGGCGCCGCCGCCTGCATCGCCCTTTCGGGGCTGGACATGGCGCTCTGGGACATCCGCGGCAAGGCCCTCGGCCTGCCCCTTCACCGCCTCCTCGGCGGGGCGTCGCGCGCGGTGCCCGCCTATGCGGGCGGCGTGTCGCTGGGCTACCAGCCGCCCGAGGCGCTGGTGGAGGAGGCGCGCGCCCACGTCCAGGCAGGCTTCGGCGCCGTGAAGCTGCGGGTGGGCGACAGCCCGGCGCGCGACGTGGCGCGGGTGCGCGCGGTGCGCGAGGCCTTCGGCGAGCCGCTCACCGTGCTGGTGGACGCGAACACCGGCTACGACCTGGATGCCGTGCGCCGGGTGTTGCCGGCCTTCGACGCGCTCGCCGTGGGCTGGCTGGAGGAGCCCTTCGCCGCGCCCGATGCGGCCAGCTACCGCCGCGCCGCCGGCCTCGGGCGCACGCCGCTCGCCTGCGGCGAGAACCACTACACGCGCCACGAGTTCCGCGGCCTGATCGAGGACGGGGCGGTCGGCGTGCTGCAGCCCGACCTGTCCAAGAGCGGCGGCATCACCGAGGTGATGCGCATCGCGCACATGGCCGGCGCCGCGGGGCTGCGCATCCATCCCCACACCTCCATGACGGTGCTCAACATGGTGGCCTCGGTGCACCTGCTGTGCGCCATCGACAACGCGGGCTTCTTCGAGGCCGACGTGTCGCGGGTGAATCCGTTCCGCGACCGGCTCGCCGACGGCGGCTGCACCGTGGATGCCGACGGCTGCATCCGGCCGCCCCAGGGCCCGGGCCTGGGCGTGGCGGTGGACGAAGCCTTCGTGGCGGCCCACCCGCTCATCGACGGCCCGGCCTATGTCTGAGGGGCGGCGCCGCTGGCTGCTCGGCGCCGCCGGACTGCTCGCGGCCGCCGGCGCCCGCGCCCAGGCCGAGCGCTACCCGGCGCGTACCGTGCGCCTGGTGGTGCCCTACCCACCCGGCGGCTTCAACGACCAGTTCGCCCGGCTCCTCGCGCAGCGCCTCGCCGAGGCCTGGGGCGTGCCGGTGGTGGTGGACAACCGGCCCGGCGGAGGCACGCTGATCGGCACCGAGGCCGTGGTGCGCGCGGCCCCCGACGGCCACGTGCTGCTCATGGCGAGCTTCGCGCTGGGCGCCAATCCCGGCCTGCACTTGAGACTGCCCTACGACACCCTGCGCGACCTCGCGCCGGTGGCCTACTGCGCAGCCACCCCGAACCTGCTGGTGGTGCCGGCGGACTCGCCGGTGCGCAGCGTGGCCGACCTGGTGGCGCTGGCGAAGGCACGCCCGGGAGAGCTCGCCTACCGGTCGGCCGGCCCGGGCTCGTCCAACCACCTGTCCATGGAGCTGTTCAAGCGGCAGTCCGGCGTGGACCTCGTGCACGTGCCCTACAAGGGCAGCGCCCCGGCCCTGATCGACCTGGTGGCCGGGCGCCTGCAGGCCATGTTCGACAACGTGCCCAACGTCCTGCCCCAGGTGCGCGGCGGGCGGCTGCGGGCCGTGGCGGTGACCACGCCGCGCCGCTTCCAGCTGCTGCCGGAGCTGCCCACCGTGGCCAGCCAGGGACTGCCGGACTTCGACGTGAGCGTGTGGTTCGGGATGGTGGCCCCGGCACGTACGCCGCCTCCGGTGATCGCCCAGCTCAACCGCGAGGTGAACCGCATCCTGCTGCTGCCGGCCGTGGCGGCCGTGCTGCGCGACCAGGGAGTGGAACCGGTGGGCGGATCGCCGGAGCAGTTCGCCCTGCACCTTCGCACCCAGGTGGAGAAGTGGGGGACGCTGGCCCGGGGCGCGGGAATCCGTCTCGACTGACGGGCGGCCGGTCCGGCACCCGGGTGGCGACGGATTGCGGCGCTCGCTGCCGCGCCGGGGCAGCGTCCGGGGATGCGCCCGCCCCGCCGGCCACCCGTGGGGTGGGCGGGCAAAGGCCTTGCTAAGGGATACCCCGAACCCGCCATGGTCATCCCGAATCCCCTGCGCTCCGCCTCCGGGGCCCTGCAACACGCCTTGCGCGCCGCGGCCATTCTGGCCGCCACGGCGCTGCTCGGGCTGGCGGCCCCGGCCGCGGCCCAGTCACCCGACCCCGCCGACGCACTGGTGCTCGCCGCCGGCGGCGACGCCTTCCCGGCCGGCTCCCGCGCCTGGTACCTGGAGGACTCCGACGGCACGCTGACCCTTGCCGACGTGCTGCGGGAAACTAACCGCACCCGCTTCGCGCCCGTGGGGGCCGCGACCCCGAACTTCGGCTTCACGAACTCCGCGTACTGGCTGCGCCTGGTGCTCAGGCCACAGGCCGGCGCCGCGAGCCGCTGGTTCCTCGACGTGGGCTACCCGCCCCTGGACCGCGTGGAGGTCCACGACCCGGTGCGCGGCGCCGGCGGCGTGGTCCGCTACCGGGCCCGCGAGAGCGGCGACCGGATCCCCTTCGCGGACCGCCCGATGGCGGCGACCGACCACGTCTTCCCGCTCGACCTCGAACCCGGCAAGTCCCACGAGGTGTACGTGCGCGTGAGCAACGCCGGCTCGCTCACCGTGCCGCTGCGCGTCCTCTCCGAGGCCGGGCTGGACCGCCACCGTGCCCGCGACGGCTTCGTGCTGGCGCTGTTCTTCGGCGCGGCGCTGGCCCTGGCGCTCTACAACCTGCTGCTGTGGACGTCGCTGCGCGACCGCACCTACCTGCTCTACGTGGGCTTCGTGGCGGCCGCCGGGATGGCCTACTTCTGCTACAACGGGCTGGCCCACCAGTTCCTCTGGCCCGACGCCACCAGCTGGAACAACGTGGCACCCATGTTCTTCGCCTACCTCACGGTGGCCCTCGCGGCGCTGTTCTCGCACCGCTTCCTGCGCCTGGACCGCTATGCCGCACGCCTCGACCGCGTGGGGCCGGCCATCGCGCTGCTGTGCACCGGCGGCGCGCTCGCCTCGCTGTGGGAGCCGGCCTATCCGCTGGCGGCGCGCGCCTACTCGGTGATCACCCTGCTGCTCACGGCCTGGGCCTGCGTGGCGGGCTGGATCTCGCTGCGCGGCGGCTACCGCCCGGCCCGCTGGTACGTGGCCGCCTGGGCAGTGATGCTGGCAGGCGTGGCGGCCTTCTCGCTGCGCGGGCTCAACGTCGTGCCCGGGAGCTTCTTCTCGCTCTACGGCATGCAGATCGGCGCGGCCATCGAGATGCTGCTGCTGTCCTTCGCCATGGCCGACCGCATCCAGCTCGCCCAGGCGGAGGCCGACCGCATGCAGGCCGCGGCGCTCGCCACCCTGAAGGACACCGTCGAGGTGCGCGAACGCGCGCTCGAGGCCTCGCGCCGCGCCGAGCAGGACATGGAGACACTGGTGGCCGAGCGCGTCCAGGAGCTGGCGAGCGTGAACCGCAAGCTCGAGGAGGAGATCTTCGAGCGCCGGCGCGCCGAGGAACTGCTGCGCCGGATGGCCCACCACGACTCGCTCACCGGCCTGCCCAACCGCGCGCTGCTCAAGGACCGCTTCGGCATGGCCGCCTCGGCCGCGAAGCGCAACGGAACCCACCTCGCGCTGCTGGTCATCGACCTCGACGAGTTCAAGGCCATCAACGAGGAGCACGGCCACGACACGGGAGACGACCTGCTGGTGGGCATCGCGCGGCTGCTGCAGACGCGCATGCGCGAGATGGACACCATCGCGCGGCTGGGCGGGGACGAGTTCGCGGTGCTGGTGAGCGACCTGTCCTCGCCGCGCGAGGCGGCCCGCGTGGCGGAGAAGGTGCTCGCGATCCTGTCCCAGCCCGTGCGCGTGTCCGCGAACCGCAGCGTGAACGTGTCCGCGAGCATCGGCATCGCGGTGCACGGGGTGGACGGCACCAGCGTGGAGGCGCTGCTCAAGCGCGCCGAGGCCTCCATGTACACGGCCAAGGAAGCCGGGCGCGCCTCCTACCGCTTCTCCACCATCCCGCAGGGCGCCTGAGCTCGCGGGAAGCGCCCGGGCGCGGACTTGCACCGGGCCGGATCGGTTCCCGCATCCTGAGCCCGGGCCCCCGGGGCGCTAGAATCGCGGCTTCCCGACCGGGCGCCCGCCCGGCCACCGAAGGACATCCCCGCTTGGACAAGCCCGACCACGGCCACGCCACCCCGGCCGCCTCGAACTTCATCCGCAACGTCATCGAGCACGACCTCGCGCGCGAGGCCTACGCGGGCCGGCGCTGGCGCGGCGCGCCGGGCGACGCCACTGCCCAGGCCGGCGCGCCGCCGGATCCCGCGAGGGTGCGCACGCGCTTCCCGCCGGAGCCCAACGGCTACCTGCACATCGGCCACGCCAAGTCCATCTGCCTGAACTTCGGCGTGGCGGCGGCCTTCGGCGGCCGGTGCCACATGCGCTTCGACGACACCAACCCGGCGAAGGAGGAGCAGGAGTACGTGGACTCCATCCTCGATGCCGTGCGCTGGCTGGGCTTCGACTGGGACGGCCACCTCTACTACGCCAGCGACTACTTCGAGACGCTGTACCGCTTTGCCGAGGCCTTCGTGGAGCACGGCCTGGCCTACGTGGACAGCGTCACGCCCGAGCAGATGCGCGCCCTGCGCGGCACGCTCACCGAGCCCGGCAGGCCCAGCCCCTTCCGCGAGCGCGGCGTGGCCGAGAACCTCGACCTTCTGCGGCGCATGCGCGCCGGCGAGTTCCCCGACGGCGCCCACGTGCTGCGGCTGAAGATCGACATGGCCTCGCCCAACATCAACATGCGCGACCCGGTGATCTACCGCATCCGCCACGCGCACCACCACCGCACGGGCGACGCGTGGTGCATCTACCCGATGTACGACTACACCCACTGCATCTCGGACGCGCTGGAGAACATCACCCACTCCATCTGCACGCTCGAGTTCGAGGACCACCGCCCGCTCTACGACTGGGTGCTCGAGCGCCTGGTGGCGTTCGGCCTGCTGGCCCGGCCGCTGCCGCACCAGTACGAGTTCGCGCGGCTGAACCTCACCACCGTGGTGCTCTCCAAGCGCAAGCTCATCCAGCTGGTGGAAGAGCGCCACGTGGACGGCTGGGACGACCCGCGCATGCCCACCATCGTGGGCTACCGGCGGCGCGGCTACACGCCAGAGTCGATCCGGCTGTTCGCCGAGCGCATCGGCGTGGCCAAGGAGAACTCCACCATCGAGCACGCCATCCTCGAGGAGTGCCTGCGCGAGGACCTCAACGCCCGCGCGCCGCGCGCCTTCGCGGTGCTCGATCCGCTGCGGCTGGTGATCGACAACTGGCCCGAGGGCACGGTGGAGCACTGCGAGGCGCCTGCGCACCCGCAGCGCCCCGAACTGGGCACCCGCACCCTGCCCTTCTCCCGCGAGCTGTGGATCGAGCGCGACGACTTCGCGGAATCACCGCCCAAGGGCTTCTTCCGGCTGTTCCCGGGCAACATGGTGCGGCTCAAGTTCGGCTGGGTGGTGAAGTGCACGGGCTGCGAGAAGGATGCGGAGGGCCGCGTCACCGCCGTGCACGCCGATCTCATGCCCGACTCGCGCTCGGGCACGCCCGGCGCCGACACCTACAAGGTGAAGGGCACCCTGCACTGGGTGAGCGCCGCGCATGCGCTGGCCGCACCGGTGCGGCTGTACGACCGCCTGTTCACGGTGGCGAACCCCGGCGCGGGCGAGGCCGACTTCCTGACCCAGCTCAATCCCGACTCGGTGACGGTGCTGCCGCAGGCCATGCTCGAACCGGGACTGGCCGCTGCGTCTCCGGAGGACCGCTTCCAGTTCGAGCGCCACGGCTACTTCGTGGCCGACCGCGTGGATTCCCGTCCCGGCGCGCCGGTGTTCAACCGCACGGTGACGCTGCGCGACTCGCGGGGGAAGTGAAGCGTCGGCTTCACGCCCCCAGCCGCAGCGGGATCTTCAGGTACACCGTCCCGTTGTCCTCACGGTCGGGCGCGCAGCCGGCATTGATGTTGAACTGCACCGCCGGATAGAGCAGCCGCGGCGCGGACAGGGTGCGATCGCGGCCCCGCCGGAAGCCGATGAACTCGTCGCGGCCGATGCCCTCGTGCAGGTGGACGTTGGCGCGCTTCTCCTCGCCGATGGTGGACTCCCACGCCACGTCGCGGCCGCCGGGCTGGTAGTCATGACCGACGAACACGCGTGTCTCCTCGGGCAGCGTGAACAGGCGCCCGGTGATGGAGTCGTAGAGATCGGCGGCGCTGCCGGCGGGGAAGTCGCACCGGCCGGTGCCGTAGTCCGGCATGAACAGCGCATCGCCCGTGAAGACCGCATCGCCGATCAGGTAGCTCATGCAGGCGGGCGTGTGGCCCGGGGTGGCGATGGCCCTGACCTCGAGCGTGCCCGCGGGAACCACCTGGCCGTCCTCCAGGAGCAGGTCGAACTGGCTTCCGTCGGCAGGCATGGCGCCGAGGTTGAAGACGCCGCGGAAGAAGTCCTGGACCTCGGTGATGCGCGTCCCGATGCCCACGCGCAACCCGGGATAGCGGTCCTTGAGCCGCTGGGAGGCGGTGAGGTGGTCTGCGTGGGCGTGGGTCTCGAGCGCCAGCAGCGGCTTCAGGCCGGCGGCCTCGATATGGTCGATCACGGGGCGGATGGCGCGTTCGCTGGTGCGCGAGGCGGCCGGGTCGTAGTCGAGCACGGGATCGATCACCACGGCGTCGCCCGAGTCCGGGTCGGACACCACGTAGGTGAGGGTCCAGGTAGGCGGATCGAAGAAGGCCTTCACGTCGGGATGCATGTCGATGTCTCCATTGCGAGGGGCCCGCGCCCCCCGGCCGCACGGCAGTAGACCATGCCCGTCTCGCCCGGAGCCTTGATCCAGGTCAGATCGGCCCGGCCCCGGGGATATCATCCCGGCCATGACCCTCGATCCCGAGCAGGTGGCCGCGTGCCTGGAGCAGGACCACGCCGCGCGGCGCCGGCTGGTGCCCTTCGCCCGCGACGCCGGCGCCCGGACCCTGGCCGATGCCTATGCCATCCAGGATGCCCTGTGCGCGCGCATGGGACCGCGCCTGGGCGGGCATGTCGGGTGGAAGATCGGCCTCACCTCGCCGCGCATGCAGGCAATGTGCGAGATCCCCCATCCCGTGGCCGGCCGGGTGTTCGCGCGCCGCGTCCTGCCCTCCGGAGCGGCGCTGTCGCTGTCCGGCCTGCTTCGCATGGGCCTGGAGTTCGAGATCTGCGTGCGCCTCGACCGCGCCCTGCCAGCCCGGTCCGCGCCGTGGAGTCGCGAGGAGGTGGCCGCCTCCGTGGGTGCCGTCTGCCCGGCCGTGGAGGTGATCGACGACCGCCTCACCGACTACCCCCTCGACCCGCTGTCGCTCGTGGCCGACAACGCCTGGAACGAGGGGCTGGTGCTCGGTCCGTGGGCCACCGCCTGGCCCGACCTCGCGCAGGTGCGTGGCGTGGTGGAGGTGGACGGGCTGGCGGTGGACTCGGGCCACGGGCGCGACGTGCTGGGACACCCCTTCGAACCGCTCATCTGGCTCGCCAACCACCTCAGCGCACGGGGAGAGGGCCTGGGCGCCGGGGAACTGGTGTCCACCGGAAGCCTGGTGACGACGCGCTTTCCCACCGTGGCGGGCAGCTTCCGTTTCGTGCTCGAGGGCATCGGCGCGGTGGAACTGCGGGTGCAGGCATGAGCGCCCGCGAGCCCCCCACTGCGCGCGCCCCGGGACGCCGCCCGCCAAGCGCCTAGCAGCGCGCCGCGCGCGTCTCCGCCAGCGCGTCGCGCGCGGCGCGGGCCAGCAGGATGTAGTCGGTGCACAGCCCTATCACCCGGTAGCCCAGCTCCAGGTAGCGGCGCGCGTGGGCCGGGGTGTGCGCGTAGGCGCACAGCGCCACCTGGCGGTCGTTGCAGGCCCGCACCACCTGGGCGATGGCCGCCTGCACCTCCGGGTCGTCGATGAGCCCGGGCTTGCCCATGCTGCCAGAAAGGTCGAAGGGCCCCATGAACACCCCGTCGATGCCCGGCACGTCGAGGATCGCGGCGATGTTGCGCACCGCGTCCACGTGCTCGATCTGGACGATCACCGCGATGTCCTCGTTGGCGCGCGCCATGTAGCCGTCGAAGTCGAGGTCGAAGCGCTGGGCGCGCGTGATGCCCACGCTGCGCATGCCCCGCGGCGGGTACTTGCAGCGGCTGACGGCGTGGCGCGCGTCCTCGGCGGTGTTCACCAGCGGCACGATGACGCCCGTGGCGCCGGCGTCCAGGACTTTCTTGAGGTGTGCCTCCTCGTTCCACGGCACCCGCACCACGCAGGGCACGCGGCTGTCCACGGCGGTGAGCAGGGTGAGCGCGTCGCGCGCGTCCATGGGCGCGTGCTCGAGGTCGATGAACAGCCAGTCGTAGCCGGCCGTGACGAAGATCTCCGCCGTCTCGGCCAGGGGCATCTGCAGCAGGGCGCCCATGAGCGGACGGCCTTCCTGGAGCAGGCGGCGGAAGGAGCGCGTGGCACCCGGCGGCGGCATGTCAGGCCCGCCGGCGCAGATGGGGCAGCAGCCAGTCCACCGCGTCGTCCTCGCGCCCGAACACCGCGAAGGGATAGGGCGGGCGGTGGTAGAGCTCGAACACGCGCACGGCGAGGTTGCCGAGGCTCGACTCGACCACCATGGCACAGGCCATGGTGCGAGCGGCCATCTCGCGGCCGGAGAACAGCGCCGCCGCGCCCACGTCCACCCGCCATGCCCCGGGAATGAGCACCATCGTGGCATGCGGGTGCCCGCCGAGGGCGTCTCGCAAGGCCATCTCGCGCTGCACGTGCTCGGCGGTGACGATGCCCGTGGCACCGTAGTCCACCCGGACGATGCCGTGGTCTGCCCGGCCGACCTCGGGGAGGGTCATGGGAACCGGGCTTCGGGAAGGGAGTTTTCCATGGCGGGGAGGCTACACGGCGGCGGCGACCTTGTTAAGCCGCTCGTGAACCCCTTGATCGACATGGCCTGGAACGGCGGGCGCCTTCCGCGGTCGATGCCCCTGGCATGGGCACTTCACGCCCTCGCCCCGCAAACGGAGCCTCCCGCCATGACCCTCGCCTACTGGTGCGTCCTCGCCGCCGCCCTCATGCCCATCCTGTGGGCCGGGCTGGCCAAGTCGCGTCGGGATTTCGACAATGCCTCGCCGCGGGACTGGCTGGCGGGCCTCCACGGCTGGCGGCGGCGCGCCAACGCTGCCCAGATGAACTCGTGGGAGGCCTTCGCCCCGTTCGCCGCGGCGGTGATCATCGCCCACCTCGCCGGCGCCGCCCAGGCGCGCATCGACGCCCTGGCCGGCCTGTTCGTGGCCGCGCGGCTGGCCCATGGCGCCCTCTACATCGCCGACCGCGCCACGCTGCGCTCGGTGGCCTGGACGGTGGCCATGGGCTGCACGGTGGGCTTGTTCGTGGTGGCGGCCTGAGGGCCGATCCTCAGTCCCTCGCCAGCGCCTGCAGCGCCGCGGAGCGGAACTCCCGGTGGTAGAGCACCAGCACCACCCAGCTGGTCACCGCCATGAACACCCACGGATTGAGGAACCAGGCCAGGGCAGCCAGCGCGAAGTAGTAGGCACGCAGCCCGTTGCTGAAGCTCTCCGCCGCCAGGGTGGCGAGGTCGCCCGTGCGGCGCTCGAAGGAGTCGTGCTCGGCGGCCGGCGCGTCAGGCAGCGGGGCGCTGCCCACGATCACCGAGCAGAAGTGGTAAAGCCTCAGCGACCAGGTGAACTTGAACAGCGCGAAGGTGAAGATGCCCACGAGCAGCAGGATCTTGATGTCCCAGAGCTGTTCGGGGCCGGCGCGGTTGAAGGGCAGTTCGGCCACCACCGAGGCCACCTTCTCCGTGGTGCCCAGCAGCGCCGCCAGGCCGCCCAGGATCAGCAGCGTGGTGGAGGCGAAGAAGGCCGAGCCGTTGGAGAGGTTGGTCAGGATCGACACGTCGGCGATGCGCTGCTCGCGGTCGGCGATGCGCGCCATCCACACGCGCCGGTAGATGCCCATGCGACCCACCAGGCTGGGCCTGGTGCGGCCGAGTCGCTCGGCGAACCAGACATAGCCCACCCACCACGCCAGGAACCAGGCCACGGCGATCCAGTCGGTGGTGGCGAGCGGCAGCTGCACTAGGGTTCTCAGAGGAACAGCGTGAGCACGCCGGTGTAGCCGTAGAGCCGGTTGTGGGAGATCTCGCCACTGCAGTAGAAGCCGACCAGCGGCACCTCGCCCAGCGCCTCGCGGATCATGGACAGTTCGCGCGAGGGCTCGCCGAACAGGCTGCGTCCCCGGCCCAGGCAGGAGTAGTACACCGCGCCGCGCGGTCGCGTGAACAGCCCGCTGCGGATGCTCTCGAGCATGCGCGCCATGTCGTCGGCAGCGGCGCGCCGGTCGCGGCGGCAGAACATCAGCCTCGAGCCCTCGCGCACGCTCTCGCCGATGGCCACCAGGCCGCGCTCCGCGTCGATGCCCGCCAGGCCGCGCACCAGGTAGTCGTCGCCCTCGTCATCGGCGGGCAACGCCGCGAACACGGTGGAGCCGGCGCGGTCGAGATCGGTGGCGCCGGCGAGATCGGCGTCCTCGCGCATCACATCGAGGGCGGGACGTCCGTCGAGCTCAATCACCACGTTGCGCTGCGCGCGGCTCACCCGGCGCCACGGCCCCACCGGCGTGCAGCCCTGGGTGAGGCGGGTGGCCACCACCACCTGGTCGGTGAACACGACGCCCGAGAGCCCTCCCTCCACGACGCCGTCGGCCACCTGTGGATGGGCGCCGCGCGAACTGGTGAGCCCGCCCACCACGAAGCCGCTGTCCAGGCGCCGCGACAGCTCGGCCACCAGGCCGGGGATCATGGCGTTGCGCGGATCACCGTGAACCAGCGCGAAGTTGCCGGCGGCCCCGCCCACCGTTAGCGGATCGCGCGCCAGGTCGGCGTTGGACCGCAGCGAGGACAGGACGCGGAAGGAACCCGGCTCGAAGCTGCCGAGCATGACGACGCAGGCGCCCTCGTCGGCGTACTCATGGCCGGTGGCGCAGACGCTCGTGCCCACGGTGCCCACCCAGTGCTCCACTCCGGTACGCGCGCGCAGCAGCTCGAGAAGGTCGGCGGCGCGGCCCGCGTAGTGATCGGTCATGTACAGGAAACCGAGGTTCGTCCCGGCGGGCACGGAGGCCCCGATCTGCTCCAGGCACTCGGCGGCGGCGATGCGCCAGTGCGGCGAGGCGGCCTGGGCGAGCGCGAAGCCGGACGAAGCCACGCGGCTTTCCTGCGGGAACATGGGGAATCCTCGGAGGGTGGTGCGATGGGTCGAAACTATAATAGCGGCCTTTTGCGGGGAGAAACCGTCCATGAATCTGGACCGCGTGGGACCGGGCAGGAACGTCCCGGAGGAAGTGAACGTCATCATCGAGATCCCCATGAACGCGGACCCGGTGAAGTACGAGGTGGACAAGGAGACCGGCGCGATGTTCGTGGACCGATTCATGTCCACGGCCATGCACTATCCCTGCAACTACGGCTACGTGCCGCACACCCTGTCGGGCGACGGCGATCCGGTGGACGTGCTGGTGCTCGCGCCCGTGCCCATCGTGAGCGGTGCCGTGGTGCGCTGCCGACCGGTGGGCATGCTGCGCATGACCGACGAGGCCGGCGACGACACCAAGCTGCTGGCCGTGCCCGCGGACAAGCTCTCGAGGCTGTACCGGAGCGTGCGCGCCATCGGTGACGTGTCGGAGCTGGTGCTCGCCCAGATCTCCCACTTCTTCGAGCACTACAAGGACCTGGAGCCCAACAAGTGGGTCAAGGTGCAGGGCTGGGTCGATGCGGACGAGGCACGCCGGGAAATCCTCGACGGCATCGCCGCCTACCAGAGCGCCGTGCCCAAGCCCATGTTCTGAGCAGCGCCTTCAGTAGTAGCTGTAGCCGAGCGTGAAGTAGATGGTCCAGATGCCCCCGCGGGCGTAGCCGTACGAGACGTAGGCCGGCCCGATGGCGGTCTCGGTGGCCACGAACAGCGATCCTGACAACAGTTGCCGCGTGGGATCGTCCACGCCGAGGCGCGCGAGCACCTGGCCGGTCTCCACCGAGGCGCCGGCGATCAGCGAAGGCGCGATGAAGGGCACCCCGGGCAGGCGGTAGTGGTAGATGCCGCGAGCGAGCCAGTACTGCGGGCCCTGCAGCTGGTCGAGCTGGTAACCCGAGAAGCGGAACGGCCCGCCGAGGCGGAAGTACTCGTAGATCGGCGGGTCGGTGCCCGCCGAGGAGCCCGCCGAGAGCGCCGCGATCAGGCGGTTCGAGCCGAAAGCCAGGGGCAGGGTGAACTGTGCCTCGCCGAGGCGGTAGCGCGGCACCTCGCCCGACGGCCCGAGCGAATCGAAGCCGCGCAGCTGGGCGAAGTAGCCGCGGGTGGGGAAGAAGGCGTTGTCGAGGCGGTCCAGCGAGAGCAGCGCGCGCACGCCGCTGCGGTTGTACTTCTCGTCCGGGAAATCCGGCAGCGCGATGGAAGGCGTGGCGCGGATGCGGGTGTAGTTGTAGCCCAGCCGCACCTCGCCGTAGCGGCCCAGCTCGCTGCCCAGGTCGATGCCGCCGCCCGTGCGGTTGAGCACGTAGGTGGCGACGAACTGGTCGTCGGCGGCGTAATCGAAGCGCGACTGCTCCACGAACAGCCGAGGGGCGAGGAACAGCGAACTCGACAGGGACAGCGGCTGGTAGAACTCCGTGACCAGCCGGTTGTTGCGGCCCATGGAGAATTCGTTGCGCCACTCCGCGCCGAGGCGGTTGAGCCAGGTGGCACGGTAGGCGCCCAGCAGGTTGAAGCGCGACTCCGAGTCCGTGCCGATGGTGGTGTAGAGCTGCAGGCCGAAATTGAGGTAGTTCGGGCCCCAGGCCTTCTCCACCGGGCGCATGGCCAGCACGCGCCGGCCGTCGGTGTCGAGCAGGCGGTAGTCGATGAACTGGTAGTCGCCGCTGCCGTAGAGGCGGTCGGCCAGCGGCCCCACCTCGTTTCGCGCCAGCGTCTCGCCCCGGCCGGGCTTCATCTGGTTCTGCACGGCCGTCGGGTTGACGCGCCTGAGTCCTTCGGTATCCACCACCACCACCTCGGGCGGCGGCGCGGTCTCCCTGCGCGCCTTGCGCGCCGCCTGGTGCGCCTGCCAGGCCTCGGGCGAGAGCGCTAGGCGCGAGAGCTGGTCCTGCACGGCGCGCGCCGCGGCCTCGCCGCTCTTCACGAGCTTCGCGCCTTCCTTGAAGCTGGCCGAGCCGAAGCCCTTCAGGTCGGGGCTGATGAGCACGTCGCCCTCGCGCAGGGTGGCGAGCTGCGCGGTCACGTTCTGCCGGCTGACGATGCCCACCACCTGGTTGAGGAAGCTGCCCACCGACTCGAGTTCGGTGCGGGTGGGCGGCGGGAAGTCGAGGTTGACCGCGATCACCACGTCGGCGCCCATGTCGCGCACCACATCCACGGGAAGGTTGCGCACCACGAACCCGTCCACCAGCAGCCGGCCGTCGATCTCCTCGGGCGCGAAGGCCCCCGGCACCGCCATGCTGGCGCGCATGGCGCGGGCCAGGTCGCCGCGGTCGAGCACCACCATCTCGCTGCGCTGCACGTCGGTGGCCACGGCGCGGAACGGTATGGGCAGGCGGTCGAAGCTCTCGGGCACCGCGTAGCCCACCATCTCCTGGAAGAAAGGCCGCAGCTTGCGCCCCTGGACCACGGCGAAGGGCGCCTTCACGCCATCGGGGCTCAGCCCGAGCTCCAGCCCCCAGTAGCCGCGCTTCTCGAGTTCCTTGCGGTAGTAGGTCTTGTTGGCGCGCGCGGCCTCGTCCACGAAGATGTCGTCCCAGTCCGCCCCGAGCGTGACCCTCTCCAGCGTGGCGGGGTCCTGTCCGGCGGCGTAGGACCCGCCCACCAGCGCCCCGATGCTGGTGCCTGCGATGCAGTCCACGGGCACGCGCAGTTCCTCGAGCACGCGCAGCACGCCGATGTGGGAGATCCCCAGGGCGCCGCCGCCGGCCAGCACGAGGCCCACGCGCGGGCGGCCGGTGACCTCGCGGGTGGCGCCGCATTCGGCGGCCGCGTTGCCGGGGCCCAGGGCGCCGGCCCAGGCGGCGAGCAGGACGGCGGCATTGCGAAATCGGGACAACCGGGACATGGCGGCTTCGGCGCGGTTCGTCTGACACCGGACTCTGCCACGCAGCGGGAGTCCCTGCCACCCCCGCGGGTATCGCCAGCGGCCCGCGCCTATAATCCGGATCGAGTCCCCGCACCCGGAAAAGCCTCCATCAGGACACGCTCATGAGCACCGTGACCGAACGCCCCGCCGACACCGCCACCGAACCCATGCTGCTGCGCGCCGACGCCGGCGGCATCGCCACGCTGACGCTGAACCGGCCGAAGCAGTACAACGCCCTGTCCTCGGCCATGCTCGATGCGCTGCAGGCGCAGCTCGACGCCATCGGGAACGACGCCTCCGTGCGGGTGGTGGTCATCGCCGGCAGCGGCACGGCGTTCTGCGCCGGGCACGATCTCAAGGAGATGCGCGCCAATGCGCGGCGCGAGTTCTACGACGCGCTGTTCGCCCAATGCAGCCGGTTCATGCTCACCCTGGCGCGCATTCCGCAGCCGGTGATCGCGCGCGTGCACGGCATCGCCACGGCGGCCGGCTGCCAGCTCGTGGCCGCCTGCGACCTGGCCGTGTGTTCCGACAACGCGAAGTTCGCCACCTCGGGCATCAACGTGGGCCTGTTCTGCTCCACGCCGGCCGTGGCCCTCACGCGCAACGTGCCGCGCAAGCGCGCCATGGAGATGCTCATGACGGGCGAATTCATCGACGCGACCACGGCGCGGGACTTCGGCCTGGTGAACCGCGTGGTGCCCGTCGAACAGCTCGACGACGAGATCCGCCATCTGGCCGGCGCCATCATCGCCAAGAGCCCGCTGGCGGTGGCCACGGGCAAGCGGCTGTTCTATCCGCAGCTCGAGGCTGGCGTGGAAGAGGCCTACCGCATGGCCGCCGGCGCCATGGCCTGCAACATGATGGGCGAGGACGCGCAGGCAGGCGTTGCAGCCTTCACCGACAAGCAGCCCATGCCCGAGTGGAAGGGGCGCTGATGGCCGATACGCCCCGGTCCGCCTCGCCGCTGGCGGTGGCGAAGGCGGTGTTCTGGAGCTTCCTGGGCATCCGCCGTCGCACCGACTACCAGCGCGACGCGGTGCAGATCACGCCCTTCCAGGTGGTGGTCGGCGGGCTGGTGGGCGCGCTGCTGTTCATCCTCACCCTGCTCGGGGTGGTCTGGTTCGTCACGCACTGAGGGCCGGCATGACGGCCGTCCGTGTCCTGGCCGCGTTGCTCGCCTTGCAGTGCGCCGTGCAGGCCTTCGCGGCGGGTGCAGCCGATGACGAGACTGCGGTGGCCGAGGCCCTGTCCCACGAGGCCGCCGGTCGCTTCGCCGAAGCGCGGGCGCTGCTCGCTGCGCCGGCCGCCGCGGGCAACGCCGCGGCGAACTACCACCTGGGGCTGATGGATGCGCGCGGCGAGGGCGCATCGCGCGACCTCACCCGGGCTTCCGGGCGGTTCCGTGCCGCCGCCGAGCGCGACCACGCCCACGCGCAGTTCCTGCTCGGCAACATGTACCTGCGCGGCGATGGCGTGGCCGCCGACCCGGTGCAGGCCCACCTGTGGCTCAGCCTCGCCGCCGCCAACGGCTGGTGGAAGGCGCGCGAACTGCGCGAGCGCCTCGTGGCCGAGCGCATGACGCCTGCCCAGGTGGCGGAGGCGGCACGCCTGTATCGCGAACGGCGCCCGCCCCAGCCGGAGCCACCCGCGGGCAACTGAAACCGCGAGCGGCCCTCGGGCGCACCTGCGCGAGGGGCCGGTGCTGGCCCGGAATTCGCGTCTTCGAGGGCACCACCAGAGCGATGCGGGCCCGCGGCCCGCGGGAATCGCCCGTGCCGTGCCTCTCACCGCTTGGAGACCGCGATCATGAAGCCCGTAGTCCGCCCGCTGGCATGCACCGCCATGATGCCGTTGCTGCACCTGTGCGGTGCGCCCCTCGCCGCGGCCGACGACGGCGAACTGTGGGACCGGCTGCGTAGCGGCGGCTACGTGCTGGTGGTGCGGCTGCCCGTGGCGCCCGGCGCACCTGCGGCGGTGCCCTCGAGCCGCGGCGGCTGCGTGGCCCAGCACGAGTCCGGTGACGAGACCACCCTGGCCGCCCAACGCATCGGCGAGGCGCTGCGCGAGCGCGGCATTCCCGTCGCGAAGGTGATGGTGCCTCCCGGCTGCGCCCTGCGGGAGACCGCACGGCTGGCCTTCGGCAGCGCCGAGCCCTGGACCACGGACGACGGCGAGTCGCCCTCGCGCCAGTGGCTCGCACAATCGCTGGCCGGATACCTGCCCGCCCGGGGCAACCTGGTGTTCGTGACCGACAAACGCACCATCAGCGAACTCACGGGCCGAACCGTGACCGTGGGCGAGTTCGTGGTGCTCGCGGTGGATGCAGGCGGGCTGGGCGTGCGGGGGCAGCTGCAGGCGAGCCGCTGACCCGGGGGTGCCCCCGGGCCGCTGCTACGCGCTCCTGAACCGCGTCGACCGCACGAACCAGATCGCCAGCATCGGCAAGACCAGGCCGATGACGATGGACGCGATGAACAGCTCGCCCAGCTGGCTGTAGTCCGCGGGCGTCTTCACCAGGCCGGTGGCAGGGTCCTTGGTGACGCGCTGCACGTGCCAGAGCTCGTTCATGTACTTGGTGCCCAGCTGCGACAGCGACAGCGCAAGGTTGGTGAACGAGGCCATCACCGCGAAGTAGGTGGCCTTGAGCCTGTCGGGCGCGGAGTTGGCGATCCACGCCAGCATGGGAATCATGGCCACCTGCCCGAGCGGCGATTCGAGCGCCGTGTCGATGACGGCGATGAAGCGCGCATCCACCACGCCGCCGGTGTGGGCCGCGGTCCACACGTGCAGGCCGTGGTACATGGCGAGGCTGGGCAGCGACAGGATGCTGCCCACGATGGTGAGGAAGCCCACGGTGTAGGCGATGGAGCGCTCCGCCATGAAGCGCCGGAAAAGGAACATGCCCAGCAGCGCGAGCGAGGAGCCGATCAGCGACAGCTTGGCGAGGAAGGCCTGGTCGAACTTGAGTTCGTCGATCATCCACCACGAGGCACCCGGACCCGGCCCGGGCATGGCGCGGAACACGAAGATCAGCAGTGCCGTGCCCACCAGGGTGTTGCGCGCCGTGGGCTCGAGCTCGCGCACCAGGCGCAGCATGAGGAACAGGACGATGGCCATGGACACCGTGAAGATGATCTCCTCCCGGAACTTCACGTCCGAGGTGCCGATGGCGATGGACAGCGCCGCGAAGGCCAGGCCGCCGCCGAGGATCCACCAGTTCACGGGCGGCCGGTCGATGTGGCCGTGCAGGGCCTGCTCCGCCTCGGCGGCGGACATGCCCTGCCCGCGCAGCCGGCGAGCCTCGCGGCGATGCAGGTGACCCGCCAGGAACACGCCCAGCACCGACACCAACGGGATGATCAGCGCGAGCTCGTAGAGCTGGCGGTACCGGGCGATCTTCTCGACCTCGGGCAGCGAGGCCGCATCGGCGAACAGCGCCACGTTGACGATCGACACCAGGATGCCGCCGCCCACGATGGCCACGCGCCCCAGCGTCTGCATGGTGGTGTGGCCGATGCGCCGCGCCGCCTCGTCCACCGGGCGGCCCTCCTCGTCGAAGCGCGGCACGGCCTCGACGGTCATGGCGTCGGCCACCACGTCCTGCAGGACGTAGCCCACGGGCGCCAGCAGCGCCGAGACCACGAACCAGCGGTTGGCCGGCATGATGGCCTCCATGGCCTCCCGCTCGCCGAGCAGGCCCACCATGATGAGGACGCTGCACGCCAGCAGCAGGGCGCCGAGGTACACCAGCAGGCTCTTGCGCTTCCACAGCAGGTCCACCAGGTGACCCAGGGGCATCTTCAGCGCCCAGGGCAGGCCAGCCCAGAAGCCCAGCGCCGCCAGGTCGGCGGCCGTGAGGCCGAGGTACTCCTTGACGAAGAAGGTGCCGGCGATGCCCGTGAGGCCCGAGATGCCGGCCGCCATGTACACCATGAGCGGCGGGAGGTAGGACAGCCGCATCTGGCGACCGAGGTCGAGGATGTTGCGGTCGATCCAGCCGAGGAGACCGCCAGCGGGAGCTCGGACGGTGGCGGCGTGCGGGGAGGACATGGCGGGGCGCACCTGGGGCGGTTGGGAACGGGAACAATGACCGCGCCGGGCCCGCGGGAGTTCGCGGGCGCCCTGCGCCGGACCCTGCGCACCTCCCCGGGCACCGGCCCGGCGGAACCTCAGGTGCGAACCGGCGGAGCGTAGCGCACCGGGCAGCCCGGCGCGCGGTGTTCCTCGTAGAGGTCGAGGGTGACATCGCGCACCCGCGAGAGAAGCCCGGGCAGCGCGATGGGCATCAGCGAGGCGTCCGCGCCTTCGGCAGGCTCGCGCGCCACCACCAGCACGCTCTGGTGATTGGCCGCCCGGGACTCGCGGCACAGCCGGCGCGCCAGGG
>CAZXJW010000009.1:19125-29434 GCA_964641005.1 uncultured Rhodocyclaceae bacterium | reverse complement strand
CAGCGTCAGATGTGTATAAGAGACAGGCGGTGAATGTCTGGAGCACCGACACCTCTGGCAACTGGAGCGCCGCGGGCAACTGGAGCCTGGGTGTGCCCACCGCCTCCCAGATCGTGCTGATCGACCGCGGCAGCGCCAGTCCCGTCATCACCGTGAACACGGCGGGCCAGTCGGCCCGGCAGGTGCTCGGCTCCGAGGCCCTCGTGGTGGCCGCCGGCGGTGCCCTCACGGTATCCGGACGCTCGGACCTCGCGTCGGCCGTGAACATCAGTGGCGGCACCCTCACCTTCGATGCCGACACGACGCTGGGTTCGCTGGCGCTGTCGGCCGGCAGCCTGTCGGGCGCCGGCGTGGTCACGCTCACCGACGGCGGGACCTGGACCGGCGGCGCGCTGAACGCCAGCGTCGTGGTGTCCTCCGGGGCTACCCTGACGCTGTCCGGCACGACCACGCGCAGCTTCGGCGCCGGCACGCTCACCAACGACGGCACGGTGGTGTGGACGGGCGGCAACGTCGACGTCACGGGCAGCGGCCGCGTGGCCAACAGCGGCCTGTTCGACATCCAGGGCAACGTGCTCTGGGGCGACCAGGGCACGGGCTCGGGCACCACCACCTTCGACAACGAGGCGGGTGGTGAACTGCGCCGCAGTGCCGGCACCGGCACCGCGGTGCTCGGGTCGAGCGGCGGCGGCACCCCCAATGGCATGGCCCTCAACAACGACGGCCTGGTGGACGTGCGCACCGGCACGCTGTCGTTCAATGCCGGCGGCGCCGCGGGCGCGGGTTCGAGCGATGGAACCTTCCGCGTGGCCTCCGGCGCGACCCTGGCCTTCGCCGGCGGCAGCCAGGACCTGTCCGCGACCTCGCGCCTGGAAGGCAGCGGCACGGTGAGCGTCACGGGGGGCAGCTTCGCCACCACGGGTGCCCTGCCCTTCGACGGCGCGCTCGCCGTGACCGGCGGGACGGCGATCCTCTCGCACACCGGCACCACCAGCCTCTCCTCGCTGGCGGTGGGCGGCGGCAGCCTGTCGGTGAACGGCACGCTCTCCGCCGCGACCCTGTCGCTCACCGGCGGCACGCTCGCCGGCACCGGCCAGACCACGCTCACGGGAACGGGCACGTGGAGCTCGGGCACCCTGGCCACCTTCCTGCGCATCGCCAACGCCGCGACCCTCACCGTGTCGGGCACGGCCACCAAGGGCTTCGCGGCGGCCACCCTGGCGAACCAGGGAACCGTGAACTGGGACGACGGCAACATCGACATCTCGGGCAACGGCACCGTCACCAACGCCGGCCTGTTCGAGCTGCGCGGCAACAACGTCTTCGGCGACCAGGGTACCGGCACGGGCACGGTCTCGTGGACCAACACCGGCACGGGCATCCTGCGCAAGAGCGTGGGCACCGGCCTGTCCGCCATCGGCAGCAGCGGCGGCGGCACGCCCAACGGCGTGAACTTCTCCAACGACGGCCTGGTGGACGTGCGCACGGGCACGCTGTCCATCAACCACGCGTTCGGGACCGTTCCCCTGCCCACGGGCACCGGCACCAGCACCGGGAGCTTCGACGTGGCGGCCGGCACCACCCTGGCCTTCGGCGGCACCCACACCCTCACCGCCACCTCGGCGGTGGACGGTCCGGGCACGGTGGTGATCAACCACGGCAGCTTCGACACCACGGGCACCTGGTCGCACGACGGTGCCCTGGTGGTGGCGGGCGGCACGGCCAGCTTCGTCCCGGCGGCGTCGCCGGCGTTTGCCCCGTCGACCATCACCGTGAGCGGCGGGGCCGCCACCTTCGACGTGGCAACGCCGCTGTCGCCCACCGCCGTCACGGTGAGCGGCGGCACCGCGAACTTCGTCGCCGCCGTCACCACGCCCTCGCTCACGGTGTCCGGGGGCACGGCCAGCTTCGCAGACCCCGCCTCCGTGACCAACCTCGTGCTCTCGGGCGGCACGCTCGGCGGCGCGGGCGGGACCACGGTCTCGGGCACGGCCACCTGGACCAGCGGCACCCTGGCCACCTTCCTGCGCATCGCCAACGCCGCCACGCTGGGCATCTCCGGCGCGACCACCAAGGCCTTCGGCGCCTCCACCCTCGCAAACGACGGCACCGTCACCTGGAGCGGCGGCGCGCTGGCCGTGCAGGGCAATGTCACGGTCAACAACGCCGGGCTTTTCGAGATCACCACCGGTGCGAACTTCGGCGACCAGGACACCGGATCGGGCGCCATCACCTTCAACAACGCTGCTTCCGGTGTGCTGCGCAAGACCGGGGACAATGCCCTGGCGGCCATCGGCAGCAGCGGTGGCGGTACCCCGAACGGGGTGAACCTGAACAACGCCGGCCTGGTGGAGGTGCTCACGGGCACGCTGTCCTTCAACCACGTCTTCGGGGGCGGGGCGCCCGCGGGGACGGGTTCGAGCCCGGGCCGCTTCAGCGTGGCCAACGGCGCCACCCTGGGCTTCGGCGGCACCGTGACGCTCACCGCGACCTCCTCGGTGGAAGGCGCCGGCACGGTTGCCATCAACAACGGCAGCTTCGCCACCACGGGGGCGTGGACCCACAATGGCACGCTGGCGGTGGCCGCCGGCTCCGCCACCCTGGACCCGGTGACCGCCGTGAATCTGGCCCGCCTGAACGTCACCGGCGGCACGGCGCGCTTCGACAGCGACGCCACCACGGGCCTGATGTCGCTGGCCGGCGGCACGTTGACGGGCACCGGCCTGGTGACGCTGTCGGGCAGCGGCACGTGGACGACGGGCCTGCTGGCCGCCAACCTGCGGGTCACCGGCAGCCTCGACATCAGCGGCACCACCACCCGCAGCCTCGGCCCGGCCACCCTCACCAACGACGGCACCGTGAACTGGAGCGGCGGCGACATCAACGTGGTGGGCAACGCCACCCTCGTCAACAACCAGCTGTTCGACGTGAGCAGCAACGCCAACTTCGGCGACGCCGCCTTCGGCAACGGCACGGTGACCTTCACCAACGCCCCCACCGGCCTGCTCGTCTCGCGCGGCACCGGCAGCACGCTGCTCGGTTCCAGCGGTGGTCCCACGCCCAACCTCTTCACCTTCACCAACGCGGGCCAGATGGAAGTGCAGGCCGGCACCCTGGTGATCAACGGCGCCTTCGGCGGTCCCGCGGGCGGCAGCTTCACCAACACCGGCACGGCGCGCATCGCCAGCGCCGCCACCCTGCGGGTGGACAACGCCTTCAACCCCAACCAGGGCACCCTCGACCTCACCACGGGCGGCACGCTGCGCGCCGCCGCGGGCTTCACCAACGCCGCCACCGGCCTGGTCACGGGGGCCGGAACGATCAATACCGGCACGGGCGTGCTGCGCAACGACGGCACGCTCTCGCCCGGCGGCGCGGGTACCGTGGCCACCCTGCAGGTCCAGGGCAACGTGACCCTGGGCGCGGGCGGCGTGCTGGAGATGGACGTGGCAGGCCGCGACCCCGGGGAGTTCGACGTCCTGGCCGTGAGCGGCGTGGCAGGGCTCGCGGGCGAGCTGCGGCTGCTTCGGGTGGGCGCCTTCACCGGCGCGCCCGGTGACAGCTTCCCGCTGGTCACCTTCGGCAGCGACGCCGGCACCACCTTCGCCACGGTGAACGCGCCAGCCGCCTTGCCGGGCATCCTCAACTACGGGGCCACCAGCCTCTCGTTCATCATCTCGGCGGTGTGCGGTGCCGACGTGTGCTGGATCGCCAGCGGCGGTGGCGACTGGGGCGTGGCCTCCAACTGGAGCACCGGTGCAGTGCCCACGGCCACCCAGTCGGTGCTGGTGACCATCACCGTGAGCGGCGACATCCACGAAGTGACCGCCCTGGTTTCGGACGAAGCCTTCGAGGTGTCCGCCGGCTCGCTGCGCATCTCCGACGCCGCCGACTTCAACGCGCCGCTCACCCTCTCCGGCGGCACGCTGGTCCTCGACGGTTCCGCGCGTATCTCCTCCTTCCTGCAGTCGGGTGGGACGCTGTCGGGCTCCGGATCGGTCACCACGGCAGGCCTCTCGACCTTGTCCGGCGGACGCATGGCCAGCACGGGCACTTTCGTGAACGACGGCATCGCCACCGTGAGCGGCAGCTTCACCGTGGCCGAGAGCCGCACGTTCCGGAACAACGGCAGCACCACCCTCACGGGTGCCGCGGTGCTCGCGATCCGCGACTCCGCCACCTTCGAGAACGCCGCCAGCGGCCTGCTCGCGCTCGAGGGCGCCAGCTCCGTGCTGCTCGGCAATTCCACGACCACGGGCAGCGCGCGGCTGTTCAACACCGGCCTGGTGGACATCTCCACCACGTCGGCCACACCCGTGGCCTTCAACGACGTGGGATCCGCGGGTGCGTTTGTGAACACCACCTCCGGCCGCATCGAGAAGAATTCCGCGGAGGTCCAGGACATCGCGCCCGAGGTGGAGTTCGACAACAGCGCGGTCCTCGAGGTAAACGCCGGCACGCTCTCCATCCCCGTGTCCACGCGGCTGGACGGTTCCATCCGCGTGGCCTCTGGCGCCGTGGTCCAGCTCCCCGCATCCACGGACAGCATCGCCGGGATCGGCGGAGCCGGCACGCTGCGGCTCGGCGACGGCACCGGCACCTTCCAGAATCGCGGCACCCTCGCGCCGGGCGGCGTTGGCGGGATCGCCACGCTGCGCATCGAGGGCAGCCTCCAGCAGGGGCCCGGGGGCACCGTGCAGCTGGATCTCGCGGGGCGCAACCCGGGCGAGTACGACGTGCTACAGGTCACCGGCGCGGCGATCCTGTCGGGCACCCTGGACGTGCTGGCGCTGCCATCCTTCCAGCCCGATGCCGGCGACCGCTTCCCGCTGATCACCTTCGCCTCGCGCACCGGCACCTTCGGCGCGGTCAACCTGCCCGTGGCGGTGGCCGGGACCGCCGAGAACGCCACCACTGCAGTGAGCTTCGTGATCGCGGGGGGCTTCACCTGCCTGTCGGACGTGTGCTGGACGGGTGCGGTGGACAACCTCTGGAGCACGCCGGGCAACTGGAACACCGGCACGGTCCCCGTGGCAGGCCAGAGCGTGCAGGTGTCCGTCCCCGGAAGCACGACGGTGGTGGTCAACGGCGGCACCCAGGTGGCCGGCAGCCTCACCGTGGAGGAGGACCTCTCCGTCGCCGCCGGTTCCCTCACCGTGGCGGGCACCGGCAGCTTCACGGGGCTGGTCACCCTGTCCGGGGGCACCCTGCGCCTCGAGGGCGACACCGGCATCTCCCGGCTCGCGCTCGCGGGCGGCACCCTGGCCATCGGCCCTGGGGCCACCACCACGCTCTCGGGCGCATCCACGTGGACGAGCGGGGGCTTCCAGGCCCTGGGCACCGGCGCCACCCTGCGGGTGGACGGGGGCGGGGCGCTGGCGATCTCGGGCGCCGGCTCCCGGGGCCTGAGCGCGCTGGACGTGGACAATGCCGGCCTCGTCAGCCTCGCCATGGGCGGCAGTTCGCTGTTCCTGAACGACGGCACGGTGTTCACCAACCGCGGCACGCTGCGCTTCGCGGGCAGCGGCAACGACACCGTCTCCGTGTCCTCCAGCGGCGGCACCCTCGACAACGCGGGTGGACGCATCGAGAACGCAGCCACCAGCGGCAACGCCACGCTGACCGGCGTGGTGCTGTTCAACACCGACGGCACCCTCGCCACCACCGGCGCCTCGACCCTGTCGGTGGCCAGCCTGGCCACGCACGCGGGCACCCTGGGCTTCGATGCGGGCGTTCGCCTGTCCGGCGGCGTCCAGCTGTTCTCGGAAGGCGCCGTGGTCAACGGCCCCCTCCAGCTCGCAGGCGCGAGCGTGACCTTCGGCACGCCGAACACCGTGAATGCCTCCGTCACCACCAACGGCAGGGTCACCTACTCGGCCGGCACCCTGAACGTGGCCGCGGGAGACACCCTCGTGCTCGCCGGCGGCCTGGACTGGAACACCGCCAACGCCATCGGCGGTCCCGGGCGCATCGCCATCGCCAGCGGCCAGTCCCTCGTGCTGGGCAGCACCGGCTCGCGCGCCCTGTCCGGCGTGACCGTGGACAACGACGGCACCCTCGAGCTGAACATGCCCGGGGGCCACACGCTGTTCGTCAACGACGGCGCACGCATCGTCAACCGCGGCACCCTGCGCTTCGCCGGCGACGGCAGCGACGGCATCTCCGTCAACTCCGGCGCGGGTAGCGTGGACAATGCCGGCGGCACCATCGCCAACGCAGGCACCAGTAGCGCGTCCGTCAACGCGGTGACCCTCTCGTCCATCGGCGGCAGCCTCGTGGCCACGGGTGCGAACCTCGACATCGGCAGCAACGCGTCCTACGAGGGCGCACTCACCGTGACGGGCACGGGTGTTCGACTCGTGGGCGGCACGCAGACCTTCGCCGATGGCGCCACGGTGTCCGGACCGCTCAACCTCGTGGGCGGCACGGCGCGCTTCGGCAGCGTCACCACCAACGGCCGGGTGATCCTCACCGGCGCCGCGCTCTCCGTGCTCGGGGGCGACACGCTCACCCTCGCCGGCGGCCTCGACTGGAACGGCACCACCACCATCGGCGGTCCCGGGCGCATCGCCATCGCCAGCGGCCAGTCCCTCGTGCTGGGCAGCACCGGCTCGCGCGCCCTGTCCGGCGTGACCGTGGACAACGACGGCACCCTCGAGCTGAACATGCCCGGGGGCCACACGCTGTTCGTCAACGACGGCGCACGCATCGTCAACCGCGGCACCCTGCGCTTCGCCGGCGACGGCAGCGACGGCATCTCCGTCAACTCCGGCGCGGGCAGCGTCGACAACGCCGGCGGCACGATCACGAACCAGGCGACCTCCAGTGCCTCCCTTGCCGCGGTGGCCCTGGCCAACGACGGCGGCACGCTCTCCGGCGCCGGCGCAGGCACGCTGATCGTCAACACGAACACCACCCACTCCGGGAACGTCACCGTCTCGGGTCCCGTGCGCCTGGCCGGCGGCATCCATGCGTTCGCGGATGGCAGCGTGGTTGCGGGCACGCTCGAGCTGGCCGGTGCCGACGCGCGCTTCGGCACGGTCACCGCCGAGGGACCCATCGTCTACTCCGGCGGCGCCCTGTCCATCGGTGCGGGCGACGTGCTCACCGCCAACGGCGGCTTCGACTGGACGTCCACCGGCGCGATCACCGGCCCCGGCCGGCTGCTCCTGCCCGCCGGACGCGCCCTCGACATCACGGGCAGCGGCAGCCGGGCCCTGGCAAACGTGACGCTGGACAACCGCGGCACCGTGGACATCGACATGCCCGGCGGACACACGCTGTTCGTGAACGACGGCGCGCGCATCGAGAACCGCGGCCTGCTGCGCTTCTCCGGTGCGGGCCTGGACGGCATCTCGGTGAACTCGGGTGCGGGCTTCGTGGACAACCTCGGCGGCACGATCGCGAGCGTCGCCACCGGACCCACGGGCCTGAACGCGGTGACCCTCGCCTCCACCGATGGCACCTACTCCGCCGCGGGCGCCCCCCTCAACCTGAGCACGCCCGCCACCTATTCGGGGACCACCCGCTTCACGGGCACGGGCACGAGCCTCTCCGCCGGCGTGCAGCGCTTCCTGGATGGCGGCATCGTGGAGGGCCCCCTCGTCATCGACGGCGCCACGGTGAGCTTCGGCGACGTCACGCTGCGCGGACCGGTGCGCTACGAGGCCGGCGGGTTCTCGGTGGATGCCAACCGGCGCCTGGTGGTGGACGCGGACATGCTGTGGCGCACGGGCAATGCCATCGGCGGCAACACCGGGGCGGTGCTCGCGGTGGCCGCGGGCCGCACGCTCACGCTCCAGGGCGCGAGCTCCCGCGCCATCGCCGGTCTCTCCCTCGAGAACGACGGCACCGTCAACCTCGACATGCCGGGCGGTCATTCGCTGTTCGTGAACGACAGCCGCATCACCAACCGGGGCTCGCTGCGCTTCGCCGGTGACGGCAGCGACGCCATCACCGTGAATTCCGGCGCGGGCTTCCTAGACAACGCCGGCGGCGCCATCGCCAACCTCGCCACCAGCGGGGCGGTGATCGACGCCGTCACGCTGTCCAATGCCGGCGGCCGCTTCGGCTCCAACGGCCAGGCCCTGGACGTCCGCGTGGGCGCCAGCCACTCGGGCGACATCGGCTTCACGGGCACGGGCGTGGTGCTGCGCGGCGGCAACCACGCCTTCGCGGACGGCACCTCCATCGACGGCGCGCTGGTGTTCTCCGGGGCCAACGCGGTCTTCGGCAACACCACCCTCGAGGGCAGCCTCGCCAATGCACCCGGCACGCGGCTGGAGGTCGCCACGGGCAAGACCCTCACCTTCGCGCCCACCAGCGTGGCAAGCCTCTCGGGCGGCAACTGGGTTGGCGGCGGCACCCTGCTGAACGAGGGCGCGCTCACGCTCTCCGACGTGACCCTGCCGCTCGCGGTGATCAACCAGGGCACGCTGCGCACCGGCGGCACCCTGGTGCAGCTCACCGGGCCCACGCTGGACCTGCGCAGCGGCGTGCTCGAGCTCGGCGCCGGATCGCGGCTGGAGAAGTCCTCCGGCACGGTGGCATGGGACTCCGGCGACATCGCCGGAACGGGCGGGCTCGCCTTCGCCGGCGGCGGTCAGCTCACGCTGGGCGGAACGGGTACCAAGGTGCTCAACGGTCCTTCCTTCGACCTGAGCGATTTCGACGTCTCGGGCACCATCGACCTGCGCGCGGGCACCCTCACCCTGCGCGGGAACTCCGCGGTCGCCTTCGGCTCGACCCTGCTGGTCAACGGCGGCACCTTCGTGCCGGCGGGCAACTTCGACGTGGAGGGGACCCTGCGCCAGGCGCGCGGCACCACCACCTTCACCCAGGATGGCAACCACACCGGCGCCTTCGTGGTGGACGCCGGCGGGACGCTCGCCTTCGCCGGCGGGACCCATGCCCTGTCCGGCGGCGTGTCGGGCCTGGGCAGCGTGCGGGTGGGCGCGGGCGGGCAACCCGTGGTGAACGTGACCGGCAGCTACGCGCCGGGCCGCACCACGGTGGACGGCGGCACGCTCTCCCTGGACACCGACGCCACGCTGTCCACGGTGGCGGTGAACGGCGGTGCGCTGAACGTGCTGCGCACGCTGGCGGTGGCCGACCTGTCGCTCGCCGGGGGCGCCATCAACGGCCCCGGCAGCCTGGCGGTGACGAGCCGCTACGCGCGAACGGGCGGCGGCTTCGGCAGCGGCTGGAACAGCCTGTCCTTCGCGCAGCGCAGCGGCGACCTGGTGATCGACACCAACCTCTCCGCGCGCACCATCGCCCTCGCGGCCACGACCGGGACCGTGCAGGTGCGTGATGCACGCGTGTCCGGCACCGACGCCGTCACCGTGGGCGGCGGCGCACTGGCGGTGACCGCGAACAGCACGGCCACCACTCTCGGCGGGGGGCGCGTCACGGTGGACACCGCCGGCGGCGTGGCGATCCGCGGCGGAGCGAACCAGGGTGCCAGCGCCACCATCGCCGCCACCCAGTTCGAATGCGGTGGCCGCATCGGCGGCGACCTGCTGCTCACCGGCGGTGGCGGGGCCGGTGCGGACGCGATCCTGTCGGGCACCGACGTGGGGACCCGGGCGAGCGAACTCTCGGTGGGCGGCCGCATCGTCATGACGCCGGGCGCCTCGAGCCGGGCGCGCATCGAGGCCTCCAGCCCCGACACGATCTACCTGTTCTTCCCCAACCAGTCCTCCGGGGGCTACAGCGTTGCCGGCGCCTCCACGGTCACCAGCGGCACGTCCGGCTTCTTCGCCGGCGGCAGCCCGGCGGTGATCGACCTGAACCTGTTCATCCGCTACGGCCTCTCCGGCACCGTCGTGCCGGTGACCCAGCCCGACGTCCTCGTGGAGTACAACAACGTGGTCAACCCCGTGACGCCCACCGCCATCCCGACGCCGCCACGCCTTCCTGCCCAGGGCGGCGACGACGTGGTGGACGAGGTGCGATCCCTTGCCGGGAGCTGCCAATGATCCGGATGCGATGCGGCGCACTGCTCGCCGCCCTTGCCCTTGCCATCCCGGCTGCCGCCCAGGAGGCGGGCCGCGTGGACAGCGTCACGGGCGTGGTGTCCGTGGTGGGCGCCGATGGCGGCATCGGCGTGCTGGCCCGCGGCTCGAAGGTGAACGTGGGCGACACCATCGACACCCAGGGCGCGGGCTACGCGCGCATCAAGCTCGCCGATGGCGCCGAACTGGCGCTGCGACCCAACACCAGCCTGCGCATCGACGGTTTCCGCTTCAGCGAGGCGCGCCCGCAGGAGGACAGCCTCGCCATGCGGCTGCTCAAGGGCGGCCTGCGC
>CAZXJW010000009.1:0-19025 GCA_964641005.1 uncultured Rhodocyclaceae bacterium | reverse complement strand
GGCGCGCCCGCAGGAGGACAGCCTCGCCATGCGGCTGCTCAAGGGCGGCCTGCGCACCATCACGGGCCTGATCGGCAAGCGCAAGCCCGATTCCTTCCAGTTGAACGGCGCCACGGCCACCATCGGCATTCGCGGCACCGATTTCGTGGCGCGGCTGTGCGA
Source organism: uncultured Rhodocyclaceae bacterium (assembly GCA_964641005.1). Classification (GTDB taxonomy): domain Bacteria; phylum Pseudomonadota; class Gammaproteobacteria; order Burkholderiales. The sequence goes on along the minus strand of CAZXJW010000009.1, from coordinate 18,863 downwards.
GGCCGACTGCACGAAGGACCAGGAACTGGCGGGCAAGCGGCGCGTGCCCCCGCTGGCCGGCTACGTGGGACGCGTGCTGCAGGTGCAGGGCACGCTGCGCGCGGCCGGGCCCGGCCGCGCGCCCGAAGCCACGGCCATCGGCCCGGGCGAGATCGTGTACGGCTCGGACGTGCTGCTCACGGGCCCGCGCGACACGGCCGCCATCGCCTTCCAGGATGGCACCCGCGTGGTGCTTCAGCCGTCCACGCGCCTCGCCATCGACCGCTACCGCTTCTCGCCGTCCACGCCGTCGGACAACTCGGCTGCGTTCCGGCTGCTGCAAGGCGGCCTGCGCGCCCTCACGGGACTGATCGGCCAGACGAATCCGGCGCGCTTCACGGTGAGCACCAGCGTGGCCACCATCGGCATCCGCGGCACCGGCTTCGATGCCCAGTGCACCGGCAGCTGCGTGGACGACACCGGGCCGAAGCTCAGCGCGCAGCAGTCGTGCGTGAAGGCCCCCAACGCACCACCCAACGCGCCCTGTGAACCGCCCGTTGCGCCAGAGGGCGTTCCGGACGGACTCACGGCCGCCACCTGGAAGGGCACGATCTTCGTGAAGAACGAAGCAGGCGAGACCGACGTGCCCGAGGGTGTGGCAGCCACCGCTCCGAATGCCTCCGTCGCGCCCCGGCGGCTCGACAGCGTGCCACCGTTCTTCCGCGACAACCCTGCGCCGCGCCCCGACCGCGTCCCCGCCGACCTGGTGAAGCTGTTCGGCACGCAGCAGGACGACTTCTCCGAGCCCGGCATGTACGTGCACGTGCGCGATGGCGCGGTGGAGTTCAAGGCCCCTGCGGGCAGCTACGTGCTGGCAAAGGGCGAGACGGGGTTCTTCAATCCCGCGGGCGTGCGCTTCGAGCGACTGGGCATCGTCCCCGGCTTCATCGACAAGGACCCCTACACCCGCCACCGCGACTTCGACGCCTTCTCCTGTGGTGTTCGATAGGCGGCAATGAAAAGGCCCCGGGGCTCGCGCCGCCGGGGCCTCGATGGCGAGCCGGGAGGCTCACTGGACCTTCAGGTTGTACTCCTTGACGGTGGCCACGACCTCCACGCGCCGGTCGCGCTGCAGGCACTCGATGAGCGCGTCGCGCTTGAGGCCCTTGCATTCCTCATCGGCCAGCAGGCTGCCGGTCTTGCCCTTGCCTTCGACCTTGAGCTTGTAGGGCGGCACGCCCTTGTCCATCAGGTAGCCGGCAACGGTCCAGGCACGCTTCTCGGAGAGCTTCTGGTTGTACTCGTCGGTGCCGATGCGGTCGGTGAAGCCGACGATGTGCAACCTGTCATATGGCGCCTCGGCAAGCTTCGCGGCGATCTGGTCGAGCTGCGCCTTCACGTCCTCGCTGAGTGCATAGCTGTCGAAGTCGAACTGGCCCTTCTCGTCCATGTTGAGCATGGCCGGCAGCATACCGCCCAGGGTCTGGAGCTTCTCGTCCTGCTCGATCAGCACGCTGTTGGCCGCCGTCTCCACGCGGCCGCGACGCTCGCGCTCGGCGGCTTCCAGTTCCGCACGGCGGGCACGCTCGGCCGCTTCTGCGGCCTCGGCGCGGCGCGTGGCGGCCTTCACCGGATCGCTGTCGTCGGCAGCACCGGCGGCGCCTGCCCCTGCGCCTGCCGCTGCGCCTGCCCGGGAATCACCCAGGCGCTCGCCGGAGGCGCGTTCGATCGCCGCCCGGACCGGATCGTCCGACCCCGCCGAACCGGTGCCGCCCGCACCATCGGCACCACCGCCGGTGCCACCGCCGGCGCCACCGCCGGTGCCAGCGCCAGCGCCCGCAGCGCTCGTGCCACCCGCCGCTCCGGCTGCTCCGCCCCCGGCTGCGCCTGCGCCGCCACCGGCTGCACCTGCGCCGCCCCCGGCCCCACCGGGACCGGCCGCGCCGGCGGATTGGCCACCGGGGCCCGTGCCACCCCTGGCATCCGCGCCGCTGGAGCTCTTGCCCCCTGCCGAGCCATAAGTGCCGGTCTCTGTCGACTTCATCGGGACGGACTTGCCGGCGCATCCGGCCAGAACCAGGGCGGCAGCCAGTGCCGCCAGGCGAAAGGTGACGGGGACACTGCCGAAGTTGGAGGATTCCATGTCGAAACTCCTGCTGGTCATTTGGGGGCGCTGCATTAGTCGATCCGATCGTTGATCGGTTCCCGATAGAAGCGTGCCAATGCATGCACGGAGCATTCCCACCGGGGCCCGTGAAACATTCTGAAAAACCCGGGGACCAAGCAGGCATGTGTCGTCCGCCGGCCAACGCCCGACGGGCCTCGCGCCGGACCACCGTGTTACCTTCCGCGACCGCCATGCGCCCTGCCACCCCGCTCCTCGCCCTGCCCCTGCTCGCCGCAGCGGCCGGCACGCCCGCCGCGCCGGTGGAGGTACCCCATGCCCGGGTCGAACTGCTGGCCGCGCGAACCGCCGCCGAACCGGGCCGCCCCCTGCTGGTGGGTCTTCGCATCGAGCACGAGGCCGGCTGGCACACCTACTGGAAGAACCCCGGCGATTCGGGAATGCCCACGCGCATCCAGTGGCAATTGCCGGAGGGATGGTCCGCCGGTCCGATCCTCTGGCCTGCTCCGGAGCGCATCCGCGTGGGGCCGCTGGCCAATTTCGGTTACGAAGGCGAACTGCTGCTGCCCGTGTAGATCTCGGTGGTCGCCGTATCATTAAAAAACGCCGTCACTCTCACCGCCAAGGCCGAGTGGCTGATCTGCAAGGAAGTCTGCCTGCCCGGCGGCGCCACTCTCGGCCTCGAACTGCCCGCGGGCAAGTCCGAGCCCGATCCCGTAGCGGCGCCCGCGCTGGAAGCCGCGCGGCGCGCGACCCCACGAGCGCTGCAGGGTTGGCGGGCCGAGGCCATGCCCTCCGACACACACGTGCTGCTGCGCCTCGTGCCCGAGACGCCGGCGGCGCCGCCGCTGGTGTCCGCCGAGTTCTTTCCGGACGAACCCGACCTGATCGACAACCCCGCGCCGCAACCCCTGTCGAGGGGCGACGACGGGGCGTGGACCCTGTCCCTGACGGCGGCCACGGCCTTCCGTGGCGACATCCGTAGGCTGACGGGCGTGCTCGTGGCCTCGCCCGGGCTGTCGCCGGATGGTGTCACCCGGGCGGCCCTCGTCGACGCGCCCTGGCCGGGCGGCGCACCCTCTACCCGCGCGACGCCCCCGGGCTCGCCGCTGGACGCGGCACAGATTGCCGCCTCCGCGGCGGCGCCCTCCGGCGACAGCCTCGGTCTCTCCATGGCGCTGTTGTTCGCCTTCCTTGGCGGGCTGGTGCTCAACCTGATGCCCTGCGTGTTCCCGGTGGTGTCCATCAAGGTCCTGGGCTTCGCCCGTGAGGCCCACGGCAGCGCGGCGCGACTGCGCACGCAGGGCCTCGCCTTCGCCGCCGGCATCGTGGTGTCGTTCTGGGCCGTGGCCGGACTGCTGCTTGCCCTGCGCGCCGGCGGCCAGGCGCTGGGCTGGGGCTACCAGTTGCAGTCGCCTACGATCGTGGCCGCACTTGCGGCGCTGTTCTGCCTCCTCGGACTGAACCTGTCCGGGGTGTTCGAGTGGGGCGGTCGCCTCCAGTCGGCTGCGGGCGCGGTGCAGCATCGTGGCGGCGCCGGCGGCGCCTTCCTCGGCGGCTTCCTCGCCACCGTGGTGGCCGCGCCGTGCACGGCACCCTTCATGGGCGCCGCCCTCGGATTCGCGCTCACCCGGCCCGCGGCGGAGTCGCTGCTGGTGTTCACGGCACTGGCGGCCGGCATGGCCGCGCCCTACGTCCTGCTCGCGTTCCGGCCCCGCTGGCTGGAGCGCCTGCCGCGGCCGGGCCGCTGGATGGAGACGCTGCGGCAGCTGCTCGCCTTCCCCCTCTATCTCACGGTGGTCTGGCTGGCCTGGGTGCTGGCTGAGCAGCTCGGCAGCGGCGCGGCCGCGCGCCTGCTCGCCGGCCTGGTGCTGCTGGCCGCCGCCGCCTGGGCCTGGCAGCGCTTCGCGGTGCATGGCCGCTCGAAGGCCGCGCGACGCGCGGGACTCGCGGCCGCGCTGCTCCTCGCCATCGTCGCGCTGGCCTGGGGCCGGCCGACGGGCGAGCCGCAGGAGCGGGGCGCACGCGCCGCGGAGGGCAGCTGGCTCGCCTGGAGCGACGCGGCCTTCGCACAGCAGCGCGATGCGGGACGCGCAGTGTTCGTGGACTTCACCGCCGCCTGGTGCGTCACCTGCCAGGTGAACAAACGGCTCGTGCTGGAGTCGGAGTCCGTGCGTCGTGCCTTCGTCGCCCACGGCGTGGTGCGCATGCGCGCAGACTGGACCAGCCGGGACGCCACCATCACCGCCGCGCTTGCGGCCCTGGGCCGCAGCGGAGTGCCCGTGTACGCCGTGTACCGGCCGGGCACGGCTGCGCCGGAGCTGCTGCCCGAACTGCTCACCGCCGAACTGGTGATCGATGCGCTCGAGCGCGCGGCGGCGCGACCCTGACACCCACGCCCGGCGAGCCGGGCGCGGTCCACGAGGAGAACACCTTGAAGAACCCGATGCGTGCCGCCGGACTCGGCGTGCTGTTCGCGGCCCAGGCGGCCATGGCCAACGTGGGCGCAGGAGATCCCGCGCCCGATTTCAGCCTGCGCGACGTCAACGGCAAGCCGGTGCGGCTGTCGGACTTCCGCGGCCGCCACGTGGTGATGGAGTGGTTCAACGCCGGCTGCCCGTTCGTGCAGAAGCACTACGAGACGGGCAACATGCAGGCGCTGCAGAAGCGCTACACCGACCAGGGGGTCGTCTGGCTCGCCATCAATTCCACCAACCCGAAGAGCGCCGACTATCGCGACACCGCCCGCTCCCAGGCGCTGCTGCGCGACTGGAAGATGGCGCCCACGGCGCTGGCGCTCGACGAGGACGGCCGCGTGGGCCAGGCCTACGGGGCGAAGGCCACGCCGCACATGTTCGTCGTGGATCCGAAGGGGCGCGTCATCTATGCAGGCGCCATCGACGACAAGGCCACCTGGAAGCACGAGGACGTGAAGACCGCACGCAACCTCGTGGCGGCGGCACTGGACGAGTCGCTCGCCGGCAAGCCCGTGACCACGGCCTCCACGGCGCCCTACGGCTGCTCGGTGAAGTACTGACGAACGCCGCCGGGCGCGGCGCCGGCGCGCGCCCCGGGACGCCGCGACAGCGGGGCGCGCGGTGAGCGCGACCGGCCGATGGGACGTCTTCTGCCACGTGGTGGACCACTTCGGCGACGTGGGCGTGTCCTGGCGACTGGCGCGCCAGCTGCACGCCGAGCACGGCCTGCAGGTGCGGCTGTGGGTGGATGACCTCGCCACCTTCCGCCGCCTCGCACCCGAGGTGGAGCCCACTCAGCGCGCCCAGCTGGCACGTGGCGTGGAGATCCGACGCTGGGACCCGGCCGCCGACTTCGGCGAGGCGGCCGAGGTGGTGATCGAGGCCTTCGGCTCGCGCGTTCCGGACGCCTATCTCGAGGCCATGGCCTCGCGCCCCCACCCGCCGGCCTGGATCAACCTCGAGTACCTCAGTGCCGAGGACTGGGTGGAGAGCTGCCACGCCATGGCCTCGCCCCATCCGGCGTTGCCGCTCACCAAGCACTTCTTCTTTCCCGGCTTCACCTCCGGCACGGGCGGGCTGCTGCGCGAACGCGACCTGGAGGCGCGGCGCACGGCCGAGCTCTCCGAGCGGCCGCGGCGGCCGGGGGAGGTGTGCACCGTCTCGCTGTTCGGCTATGGCGGTCCGGCCGTGGGCTCGCTGCTGGGCGCCTGGACGCACGCGGACCAGCCCATGCTGGCGCTGGTGCCGGAGAGCCGGCTGCTGCCCGACGTGGCGGGCTTCCTCGGCCGGGAGCACCTGGCCGCGGGCGATCGCGAGGAGCGAGGCGCGCTCACGGTGCTGGTGCTGCCCTTCCAGGAACAGGACGCCTACGACCGCCTGCTGTGGCGGTGCGACTGCAACTTCGTGCGCGGCGAGGACTCGTTCGTGCGCGCCCAGTGGGCTCGCCGGCCGCTGGTGTGGAACATCTATGCCCAGGAAGGTGGTGCCCACTGGGCGAAGCTGCACGCCTTCCAGACCCGCTATTCCGGCGGGCTGGGGGAGGAAGCCTCGACCGCGCTGCGCGAGTTCTGGCGCCTGTGGAACCTCGCCGACCCGCCGGCCGCCGCACTGGGCGGTGCCTGGCGTCGCTTCTGGGCCTGCCGCGACGAGCTGGCTGCCCACGCCCAGCGATGGGCCGAGTCGATGGACCGGCTGGGCGACCTGGCCTCCAATCTCGTGACTTTCGCCCGTGCGCGGCTATAATCCGCCGCTTTTTTCGTCAACCCCCCGCGGCGCCCACCCTCCGGAGCCCTTCCGGGCTCTCCGGCGCCCCGCAAGCGAAGCAGGTAACCCCATGAAGATCGCCCAGGAACTGCGCGTCGGCAACGTCGTGATGGTCGGCAAGGACCCCCTCGTGGTGCAGAAGGCCGAGTTCAACAAGTCCGGCCGCAACGCCTCGGTCATGAAGATGAAGTTCAAGAACCTTCTCACCGGCGCCACCAGCGAGGCGGTGTACCGCGCCGACGAGAAGTTCGAGGTGGTGCTGCTCGAGCGCAAGGACGCCACCTACTCCTATTTCGCCGACCCCATGTACGTGTTCATGGACGCCGAGTACAACCAGTACGAGGTGGAGAAGGACAACATGGGCGACGCCCTCAACTACCTCGAGGACGGCATGCCCGTGGAACTGGTGTTCTACGACGGCCGCCCCATCTCGCTGGCCATGCCCTCCTCGGTGGTGCGCGAGATCACCTACACCGAACCCGCCGTGCGCGGCGACACCTCGGGCAAGGTGCTCAAGCCGGCGAAGCTGTCCACCGGCTACGAGGTCCAGGTGCCGCTGTTCTGCGCCACCGGCGACAAGATCGAGATCGACACCGGCACCGGCGAGTACCGCCGCCGCATCGCCGCCTGATCAGGCCCGGGCGACGAGTTCGAGCAGCGGCTCGAGCACGTCGAGGTTCTCGACCCAGGCGTGCGGCAGTCCGGCGGCGCCGCACGCCGCGCCGCGCAGCTGCCCGGCCACCGAGGCCGTGGAATCGGAATCGCCGTCGTGGTTGGCGGCGATGCGCACCGCGTCGCTGAAGTCCTCGCCGGCCAGGGCCGCCAGGGCGCCAATGGCCAGGGCCTCCTCCGCCACCCAGCCCTCCCCCAGCACCGCCACCCGGACTGCGTGTTCGCGCGGTGCCGCCGTGCCCTGCAGGGCGAGGGCCGCGGCCATCTCCAGCAGGTCACCCGTGCGCGGTGCGCGCTCCCAGGCAGCCGCTTCGTGACGTGCGCCGAGCAGGGCATGCTCGAGCAGCGGCAGATCGCCGGCGTCGCCGCAGGCCGCAGCCCCGGCCAGGAACAGGCGGCGCATGCCCGCCGCGAAGGCCGCGGAGGAGGCCAGCGCCTCCGGATGGCCGTGGGTGATGGTGGCGGCGTCGGCCGCCATGGCCGCCGCCGCATCCGGCCCGTCCGCCGCGCTGTCCACCACCACGCCGAAGCCGAACGGCGCCGAGCGCATGACGGTTCCGCAGCCCTTGCTGTCGTTGGGTGGCTGCCCGCGTGATCCCGTGCCGCCGGCCAAAAGGGCCGACAGGCAGGTCATGCCTGGCGCCCGGCAAGCCTGCAGCGCCGGATCGAGCGCGAGGGTGCCGTGCGGCGCGAAGGGCCAGCGCGACGCAGGCCCCGGCTGCTGGGTGAGCCACCAGTCGAGATAGGCTTCGCGCAGGAAGGGCCGGACGTCGCGTGCGCCGGCATCGCGGGCCCTGAGCAGGCCCTCGAGCGTGAACAGGGTCATCTGCGTGTCGTCGGACACCACGAGCCGGCCCGCGCGCAGGACGGGCTCGCGCAGGCCCTCCGGCCCGTGACGCGCGCGGATCCGCTCGAGGGGGTCGAATTCCACGGCGTAGCCGAAGGCATCCCCCACGGCCCCGCCGAGCAGGCAACCGAGCAGCCGGGATTCGCGCAGCAGCCGGGCGGGCGCCACCGGTGTGCATGCGGACACGTGGCGGCGCTGCTGGTCCGTCTCCACGGCGCCGGGCCGCGCCGCGCGCACCGCGCCCACGGCCTCCCGGGGCGCGAGGCCCCCGGACTCCACCAGCATCCGCGCCGCCACCGTGCCGGCCCGCCCCAGCCCGCCCTTGCAGTGGATCAGCACCCGGCCACCCCGGGCCAGGTGACCGAGCAGCCGCTGGCGCACCCAGGGCCAGGCACGTTCGAAAGCCGGGCCGGGGGCATGGCCATCGGGAATCGGGACATGGTGCCACTCGATGCCGCGGGCACGCAGGGCCGCCCCCAGGGCGGGCACACCGAGGGCAAGCAGCTCCTCGCCCGTGAGCAGCGTGAGCACCGCCGCGGCACCCCAGCGGCGCACCGCGTCGGCATCGGCCTCGAGATCGCGCGCCCACCGGGCGAACAGCGCATCGGGCTCGTGCTTGCCGGGACAGAGCGTGAGGCCGATGCAGCCCGCCGAGCCCGGCCACGGCAGCTCGTCGATGCGCAGGGGGTCGGTGACGCTGGTGCGAAGCACCCGTTCGATGCGGGTCAAGCGGGACTCAGTGGGTGATGGCGGGAAGGGCCCGCGCGCCGCCGCCGTAGCCGGGTCGCAGGGCGGGCTGGCGGGCCCGCAGCGCCCGGCCGAAGCGGTTGCGCGTGGCCGGGATGATGGATTCATGGGCCTGCGGATCCCACTGCGCCGGGACCGCCAGCAGCCCCCGCGGGGCGTCGGCCGCCCAGCACTGGGCGATGCCCTCGGCGTCGTGCCCGTACTCGATCCACACGCATGGCGACAGCGGCCCCTCGTACTGGTCCACCACCACCACGTCCTGCGCGACCCCGCCGCGCAGGTGCACGAGCCCGTGGGCCTCCAGCAGGTTGATGACGAAATCCACGTCGTGGGGCGAGAGCAGGCCCACGCGCGCCAGCCGGCCATCGCAGCACGCGCCCGCACCATGGCAGTCGTGCAGGAAACCGGCGACGCCCCCCGGATAACGCGCTTCGAGGGTGGCCGCGGGCACCACCACCGACAGCGCCTCGGCCAGCACGCTCATCGTGCCGCTCCCGCAGCCAGGCGGCGGCGCAGCCAGGTGGGCACGTCGAAGTCGACGGCACCACCGGCCCGGCGCGGCAGGGCCGGCGGCTGGAGACCGTGGATGGCGGCCACGCGGCGGGCGCGGGCCAGGCGGGCGGCGTCGAAGGGGCGCAGCTCGGCGTGGACGAGGGGAGAAGACATGGTGAGGGCTCCTGGTGGGTCCCGCCGCGGCGGGCATGGAGCGCATTGTCGGCAGGGCGGTGGCTCAGGGGATGAGCCCGCCCCGCGGGCCGTCACCCGCCCCCGGGCCCGGCCGCGTAGCGCGCCGCGGCCCGCGCCAGCTCCGAGGCCACCGCGGCGCGCAGCGACGCCGGCGCGAGCACCTCCACCTCGGCGCCATGGCGCAGCACGTCCATCACCAGCTCGCGGGGATCGCTGTAGGGAAGCTCCAGGACCCAGCCGCCGTCGGGCAGCGCCTCGCCGCGCTGGTCGGGATGCCACTGCTCGCGGGCCACCCAGCGCGCCCGCTCCGGGGAGAAGCGCAGCCGCGCCCACTGCACGTGCGCGCCGCCGAAGATGCCGTAGCCGCTGGCGAGCACGGTGTCCAGTTCTGCATCCGGGACCTCGATGGCGACCGCCTCGAGGGTGCGCGCCGATTCGATGGCGTCCACGGCGAAGCTGCGCAGCCCCTCGCGCAGGTGGCACCAGGCATCCAGGTACCAGTTGTCCCGGTAGTGCACCAGCCGCAGGGGCGAGACCTCGCGCTGCGTGCGGGCATCGGTGGCACGGTTGTAGTGGGTGATGTGCATGCGGCGGCGCTGCAGCACTGCCGCGGCCACGGCATCGAACTGGCGCGCCCCGGTCTCGCGCCTGGCCTGGTGCAGGATGCGGACGCGCCGGCGGACCTGCTCGGCGGCGTGGCCGCGGCTGCCGAGCAGCTTCTGCAGGCGGCTGGCAAGCGGCTTCAGCTGGGCCTCGAGGACGCCCGAACCCAGGCTGCCCAGCAGGTGCTCCAGGGTGAGCAGCGCATGCGCCTCGGCGTCGCTGAACCACAGGCCGGGCAGTTCGGTGCGGCCTTCCCGGGCCTCCAGGCGGTAGCCGCCGGCCTCGCGGTCCCATACGATCGGCACGTCGAGGCGGCTGCGCAGGTACTCCATGTCGCGCTTGAAGGTGGCCCGGGACACCTCCAGGGCATCCCGGAAGTCCCGGGCGGTGACCACCTTGCGGGTGCGAAGCAGCTGCTCGATCCGGTAGAAGCGTTCGGTACGGTCCATTACCCTCAACCCGCGTCGGTTCCTGCCGACAATGGTGTCGGATTCAGCGGTCCGCGTCGCGGCACGGCAGAATGCCGTCGCGGCCGGGAACACATCGAAGGAAGGATTGGCATGTCAATGCTCGATATCGGCATGATCGGGGGAGTGGTCATTCTGGTGGCCCTGATCGTCCTGCGCGCCCGGAAGCGCTGACCCGGCGCATGCCGGCAGGTTCCCCTGCCGGCTCGCCCCGTGACCGGCGCCTTCCCTGCCGGGCCCGGCACCTGCCGCGGTCCGGCACCGCCATTTCCGCGGCTGCGCCGTCGCCCGCGCGATGCATGCTGCCACGGACCACGTGTCGGCAGGATGGAACCATTGTGCGTTGATGCCGCTCCATGCCTCCAGCATGACCCATCAACGAATCCACGGAGACCCGTCACCGATGCCCGACACCCGCGCCACCTCCATCCGCGTGCTGCTCGCCGCGTTCCTCGCCGCCACGCTCGGCGCCTGCGCTGCCACCGGCAGCAAGGAAGGCGAGGCCAAGGCCACCGCCGCGACACCGGCCTACCAGCCCGTCTCCGACGTACCCATTCCCTCCGGCACCGCCATCAAGCCGGAGCGCTCCCTGATCCTCGGCTCGGGCGACACCTGGCTGGGCCGCATGGTGCTCGACCTCAAGCTCAACTCCACCCAGGCGTTCACCTTCTACCAGGAACAGATGGGCGCCTATGGCTGGCAGGAGGTCACCGCGGTGCAGGGCAAGAACAGCATCCTCACCTACCTGCGGGGCGAGCGCGCCGCCACGGTCGAGATCGCACCCGGCGCGGTGAGCGGCTCCACCGTCTCGGTCACCGTGAGCCCGCGCAAGCAGGCCCCCGCCGCCCCGAAGTAGCAGGAGCGCGCCCTTGGCCCTGGTCGGCATGAACCACTTCACGGTCCTCACCGCCGACCTGGATCGCTGCCGGGCCTTCTACGTGGGCCTGCTCGGCCTCGTGGAAGGTCCGCGCCCCGACCTGGGATTTCCCGGCGCCTGGCTCTACATCGGCGCCGAGCCGGTCCTCCACGTGATCGCCGGACGGCCGCTGCCGGCCGATCCCCGCGGCGTGCTCGATCACATGGCGTTCACGGCCCGCGACCTGTCGGGCACCGCCGCGCGGCTGTCCGCCGCCGGCGTGCGCTTCGACCTGCGCCGCCAGAACGACTCGGGCACGTGGCAGCTGTTCTGCTTCGATCCTGACGGTGCCCGGGTCGAGCTCGACTTCGACGCGTCCGAGGCGGCGCCGGCCTGATCCCCGGCGATCCGGCGGCCGCCGCCGCGCCCGCCGTCAGTTGAGCAGCGGGACCTGGGCACAGGTCTCCTGCAGGTACTCCACGAACATCCGCACCTTGGCGCCGGGATGGCGCACGGATGGCCACACCGCGTTGATGTCCGCCGGCACCGGTTCGTGGTCGGGAAGCACTGCCACCAGTTCGCCCTCGGTGAGCTCGCGCATCACCATCCAGACGGGGGCATTCACGATGCCGATGCCCGCCAGCGCCGCGCGCCGCAACGCGTGCCCGCTGGTGGAACGGAAGGTTCCCGACACGCGCACCTCCACGTCGCCGCGACGGCCCCGGTACTGCCAGGTGCTGCCGGTCGCGTTGTAGGTGTAGAGGATGCAGTTGTGCCGCGTGAGGTCCTCCGGCACCTGCGGCGTTCCATGGCGCGCGAAGTACGCCGGCGAACCCACGGTGACCCGGCGGCTCACTCCGATCTTGCGCGCCACGAGGCTCGAATCGGGCAGCCGGCCGATGCGCACCGCCACGTCGATGCCCTCCTCGATCAGGTCCACGTAACGCTCGCTCTCCATCAGGTGGACCCGCAGGCCCGGATGGCGCTGCTGGAATGCCACCACGAGGTCGTCGAACATGGCCTGGCCGAGGGCATTGGGAATCGAGACCGTGAGCAAGCCCGCAGGCGCCTGCCCCGCCTGTGCAACCGTCGACTCGAGTTCGTCGAGCTGGTCGAGGATGCGACGAGCCGACTCCAGGTAAGCCGTCCCGGCTTCGGTCAGGGCCAGGCGCCGCGTGGTGCGACGCAGCAACGTCACGCCCAGATGCGCCTCGAGTGCAGCAAGCTGCTTGGAAACCGTTGGTTGGCTTGCCCCAAGTTCCTGGGCCACAGCGGAAATACTTCCAGTTTCCGCAATGCGGACAAATGCCTTCATCAAGGTAAATCTGTCCAATCAGGCCTCCTTCTTGATTCCTTTTGGGAATGAACAATATGCAGCACGAGGCCTCGATGGTGCAACGCAAAAGCCGTAGAGTCCGTTGCGTGCCGGCGTCCCGGAACCCCGGTGCCGCCCATCGCCCCCCAGGAAGGAGCCGAACCATGAAGACCCGCCTCGTAGCCGCCGCCCTGCTCGCAACCTTCGTCAGCCTCGCCGTCGCCGGCGCCGCGCGCGCCGCCGACTGGCAGGCCATCACTGCCGACGACGGCGCCCAGGTGTACGTGGACACCGAGTCGCTGGCTGCCCGCGGTGGCGCCCTGGAAGCCGTGGTGCTGGTGAACTACTCCACCGCCCGCACCCTGGGGGACGACTGGTTCCCGCACCGCTCGCGGGTTCTGCGCTACCGCGTCGCCTGCACAAGCGGCACCGCCGCGACCACTGCGTGGAGCTTCAAGTCCGGCGCGCTCGGCGGTGGCGAGACGGTATGGAAGCAGCGCCGTCCCGAAGCCGCCCTCGTGGCGCCTGCCGCGGACACGGTGGACGGCGCGGTGCTCGCCGCCCTGTGCAGCGGCCCGCTCGCCCAGCTGCGCTGAACGCCCCTTTGCCCGGCCTCCCCCGACCCGGCCATCGCGCCGGGCCGTTCACCGGCGCCACCCGCGTGGCGCCGCTTTCTTTCGCTCAGGATTCGGCTTCGTTCATGCAGCGTTCGAACACGCCGTCGCCGAACAGCTCCAGCGGAAACGCGTCACCGTGGCGCGCGCGCTCGCGCGCCCACGCGGCATAGCCCTCGTCCAGCACGCGGTTCACGAAGGCGACCTCGTTGGGTGTCTCGTCGCCGTGCCAGTGGATCTTCACCTGGTCGCGCGGCAGGCCCTTGCCTGCATAGTGTGCCGCGAGCACCTGCATGCGCGCCGTGTAGGCGCAGCGGTCGGCACGGCTCATGTCGGTGATGCGATCGGCCTGGGCGGTGGGGGCGGCAAGCGCCAGGGCCAGGGCGACAACGGGAACTCTCGGGAACATCGCATGCTCCTGCGTGAAGGATCGGTGGCGGTCGCCACCCCGCGACCCGCATCGGGATTCTAGCCGCACCATCGTGCCGCAGCGCGGCATGGAAACCGCTCCACGTGCCGGGAAAGCCGGTGCTAGGCTTTTTTCGAGAGCGCGTCGGGAACCGGTTTCAAGTTCCGCGAGAACGCGCCGAAACGAAGTTCGGTGGTTCACGGAAACGACGGAGGATCGACATGCGCCTGACCCAGTCCCTGGCGGGGGTGGCCCTCGCCTGTGCAGCCGTGATGGCAGTTCCCGCAGCCCTCGCCCACGATCTGAGCGTGGACGAATGCCTCGAGGGCGGCGACTTCATCCGCAACGCCGCCCTGTCCCGCGACATGGGCGTCTCCCGCGGCGAGTTCATCGGCCGGATGGAGGCGGACATCCAGGCCATCCAGGCCTTCCCGCCGCAACTGCGCTGGTTCGTGCAGGACGAGGACGACGAGGTGCTGCTCATGACGGCGGCCCAGGGGGTCTTCGACGCACCCGAGGTCCCGGAACGCCACCGCGAGGAGTTCGTGCACGCCTGCTTCTCGCGCGTGAGCGCGGGCGGTGCCCCGGGCCCGGCACTGGCCACCGACGACCGGCAACCCTGACGCCGCCCTGCGCCGGCGGGGGATGCCACGGGGCGGGTCCCGCCGGTAGCGTGTGGCGATGCCGTGGAGCGGGTCGGAGGGTAGTTTGTCAAGCCCTTCTGGCGAAGTTATCAAACGCCGCGGCGTTACCGTCCGGCGGGCTGCCGCGGCACCTGGGCTCCACGGGGGAGAAAGCCGCAACCCCATGTTTTGCATGGGTTAAATGCACTGCCTGTTTTGCGAGCAGTCCAGCCTAAGTCCTGCCGGCACAAGCGCTTAGGCCGGTTCGCCGACAGCTTGTCCACACTGTTATCCACAGGTTCTGTGGATGTCCGCCGTAGCGGGCTGGCGACAGTCAGGCGAGGCCTTCGGGCTGGCAGTCGCAGACCGCGACGAAGCCGACCCAGCTCCAGGTGGTCGCGCGGGCCGGCTCGGCATCCGCTTCGATGTGCCAATGCTGGCGCCCATGCAGCGGCCCGAGCACCGTCGCCTCGCCGGTGCAACCCGGGTCGCAGCCGGCGCGGGGCGAACGCGCCGCACGCTCGGCGCGCTCGATCCGGGCGGCCAGCGCCCGCGCGTGGGCCAGCTGGGCGTCGCGCACCGCGTCCTCCCCCAGTCCGTTGCCCACCACCCACTCGAAGTGGAACTGCCCCGACGGCGGGCAGCCCTGCACCGCCGTCATGAGCTCGGCCGCGCCCAGCCCGCGGCCCTTGCGCTTCTTCTTCTTCTCGCCGACATCGTCGGCGGCCTTCTTCTCGGACTTCTTGCCCATGGCACCTCCGTCCCCCGGCCGTCGCCGGCCGCAGGCAATCCGGGCGCATGCGCGGCGGGCGATCCGCCGCGCGTGCGATGTGTCGGCCTCGTCAGCCCGACAGGCAGGCCTTCATGAACTCCTTGCGCGCGTCGCCCGCAAGCTGCTTCTTCTTCGCCTCGGCGTTGCAGGTCTTCATCTTCTCCTGCTGGCTGTTGCCCTTGTTCGCGTCGGCCGACAGGCACTCGCTCATGAAGGCCTTGCGCTTGTCACCCGAGAGCGCCTTCTCCTTGGCCTCGGCGTTGCAGGCCTTCATCCTGTCCTGCTGGGAATTCCCGGCGGCGGCCGCGGAGCCGCCGGCCGCGAGGCCCCACAGCAGCGCGACGGTGATCAGAACTCGCATGGCATCGCTCCTGTCGCCCGGAAGGGAGATGCCGCCGGCCGGGCCCTCCGGCGGCGCTTCGAGTGTATCCCACGCCCGGCGACGGGAACTTTTCGCTCCGAGCCGGCCTCCGACCCGCGCCTCTCCACCACCTCGCCAGGATCGCACCCATGAAGCCACTGCTTCGCCTCGCCCTCGCCGGCGTGCTCGCCACGCTGTCCGCGACCGCCTCGGCCAACTGCCCGGCCCTGCTCAACCACAAGTTCAACGGCCTCGACGGCAAGCCCCTCGACCTCTGCCAGTACCAGGGCAAGGCCGTGCTGGTGGTGAACACCGCCAGCCGCTGCGGCTTCACGCCGCAGTTCGAGAAACTCGAAGGCCTCTACCGGCAGTACCGCGACAAGGGGCTGGTGGTGGTCGGCTTCCCGTCCAACGACTTCCGCCAGGAACTCGAGACCAATGCCCAGGTGGGCGACTTCTGCCGCAGCACCTACGGCGTGCAGTTCCCCATGGCCGAGAAGACCTCGGTGACCGGCGACGGCGCCAATCCCTTCTTCAGGCAGCTTGCCACCGCCGCCGACGAGGCGCCGCGGTGGAACTTCCACAAGTACCTGATCGCCCCCGACGGCAAGACCGTGTACAGCTTCCAGACCCAGGTGGAACCCGACTCCCCCTCGGTCATGGCGAAGCTGCAGCCGATGCTGCGCAAGTAGTCCCTCGCCGCCGCGGCCCGGCCACGCCGCGCATCCCCGGCCCGCCGGCGGACCCGCCCGCGGGCCGCCGGCTTTCGCGACCGGCATCGTCGCGCCGATAATGGCAGCCACGCGGACGATCCCTCACGATCCGCGCTGGAGACCCTCTTGCCCCTGCTGGACCGGCTGGCCGCCCTGCGGCGCCGAAGTGCCGTCGCCTCGACCGCGGCGACGCCCGCCCCACGCCGCCGCCTGCTGCGCACGCTCGCGTGGATCGGCGGCGTTTTCACCGTGCTGGTGCTGGCAGGCTTCTTCGCCGCACCGCCCGTGGTGAAGTCACTGATCGAGACGAAGGCCTCCGAGAAGCTCGGCCGCAAGGTGAGCGTGGGCGCGATCCGCATCAATCCCCTGCTGCTCACCGCCGAGGTGGCCGATTTCCACCTGCGCGAGGCCGATGGCGCCACCGATTTCGTCGCCTTCGACCTGCTGCGCGTGGACCTGGAGCTCGAATCCCTGCTGCGCCGGGCCCCCGTGCTGCGCGAGGTGCGCCTCCAGAACCCGCGCGTGAACCTGGTGCGCATCGAGGGCAACCGCTACAACTTCTCGGACATCGTCCAGCGACTGGCCTCGGCGCCGGCAGCCAGGCCGGCGACGCCCTCGGAGCCGGCCCGCTTCTCGGTCAACAACATCCTCGTGACCGGCGGCCGGGTGGACTTCGACGACCGGCCCGAGAAGACCCGCCACGAGGTGCGCGAACTCGGCCTCGCCGTGCCCTTCATCTCGAACCTGCCCTACTACGGCGAGATCTTCGTGCAGCCTCGCTTCGGCGCCACCGTCAACGGCACGCGCGTGGACCTCGAGGGCAAGACGCGCCCCTTCGGCGAGCGCCACGACACGGTGCTGGAGGTGCGCCTGAAGGGCCTGAACCTGCCCTATTACCTCGAGTACGTCCCGTTCACCCTGCAGTCGAGGCCCGTGTCCGCGCTGCTCGACGCGGACGTGGACCTCACCTTCTCGCAGCCTCCGGGTGGCTCGCCGCGCCTGCTGCTGGGCGGCACGCTCGCCGTGCGCGACGTGGTGGTGAGGGAACTCGACGGCAACCCGCTCGCGCAGGTGCCGCGCCTGGAAGTGAAGCTGGGCCAGCTCGACGTGTTCGCACGCCGCTTCGCCCTCGAGCAGGTCCGCCTCGAGCGGCCGCGGCTGTGGGTGCGGCGCGAAGCCGACGGCAGCCTCAACCTCGCGAGGCTGGTGGCGGTGCAGGCCTCCGGCGAGACGCTGGCCGAGGCCCGCGCCGAGCAGCGTGACGATGCGCAGTCGCCGCTCGAGATCGCCGTGGGCAACGTGAGGCTCGAAGGGGCTGCCATCGTGTTCGAGGACCGCGTGCCGGCCGGCGGCTTCCGCGCCACCCTCGATCCGCTGGACCTCGAGGCCAAGGGCTTCGACACCGCGCCGGGAAAGGCCACGGACGCCACGCTCGCGCTGCGCACGGACGCGGACGAGACCATCGTGGCCGCGGTGCGCTACGCCTTCGCCGAGGGCAGCGCCGAGGGAGAAGTGCGCGTCACGGGCGTGCCGATCCGGCGCTATGCCCCCTACTATCGCGATGCGTCCCGCGTGGACGTGATGGCGGGCACGCTCGACCTGGCCACCACCTTCGCGGCCGCGGCGGGCGGCAACGGCGCGCAGCCCGCCGCGAGCGCCTCCGGCGCCACGGCCACGCTGCGCGACCTGCGGCTGCGCAAGCGAGGAGCGACGGAGGACTTCCTCACGCTGGCCGCCCTGGAGGCGACCGGCGGCCGGTTCGACCTCGGCGCGCGCACCGCGGGCCTGGACAAGCTCACGTTGCGAAAGCCCGTGGTGTCGGTGAAGCGTGCCCGCGACGGCGCGCTCAGCATCGACGGCCTGGTGGCAGCGCAACAACCCGGCGCCAGCGGCCGCGCCGATGCCCCCTCCCCGGCGCCGGGACCTGCCCCGGCGGCCTCCGAACGGCCCTGGCAGTTCGCCCTCGACCGGTTCTCGCTGGTCCAGGGCGCGGCGCGTTTCGACGACGAGGTGCCGGCCCCGCCCGTGCAGACGCGCATCGAACCCGTCACGCTGGACGTGGAGCGGCTCGTCATCGGCAAGCCCGGCAAGGCGGGTGTCCGGCTCGCGCTGGGACTCAATGGCACCGGGCGCCTGGCCGTGGAGGGCAGCTTCGTGCCCCAGCCCTTCGCCGCCGAACTGAAGGTCGACGCGGCCGGCATCGACGTGGTGCCCTACCAGCCCTATTTCGCCGAGCGCATCAACATCACGCTCACCAGCGGGCAGCTGGCCGCGCAGGGCCAGCTCGGCATCGCGCCGCCCGCGGCCGCCGGCGGTGCCGTGAGCGTCACCTGGCAGGGCAACGCGGCGGTCAACAAGCTCGCCACCGTGGACAAGGCGAACGCCGAGGACTTCCTCAAGTGGGAGTCGCTGTTCTTCGGCGGCATGAAGGTCCGCTCCGACCCGCCATTCGTCGAGGTGGCCGAGGTGGCACTGACCGACTTCTACTCGCGCCTGGTGGTCAACGCCGACGGCACGCTCAACGTGCAGGGCATCATGGCCTCCCCCGCGGGCGAAGCGGCGGCGCCACAAGGCGAGGCGCCGCCGCCGAAAGCCGCCGCGTCACGAGACACCCCGAGGGAAGGGTCCGCCCGGGACCGGGATGCATCGAAGGGCAAGACAGGATCGAAGGCCTCGCCGGCCGCCGCCTCGACGCCGGGCGTGTCGCGCGAGGCGGCCGAGGCGGTCCAGCGGCTGGTGAAGATCGACAAGGTCACCGTGCAGGGCGGAACCATCGCCTTCAGCGACCGCTTCATCAAGCCCAACGTCTCGGCCACCCTCACCGAGGTGGGC